>JAAEEQ010000039.1 GCA_013415665.1 Methanomicrobiales archaeon | reverse complement strand
CAGGCAACGAGCCCGGTATAGATGCTGCCCCCCTGTTTGACCCGGTAGAGGTACATGCCCGGCGCCGGATCCCGGATAAAAAGGCCGCGGGCAATCATATCTTCGAAATTCTTTTTCGCACATTCGTAGACCCTCGCATCATGGGGAGGGATGTCGGGAAGCTCCGCGTCGGACCGGATGACGCGGAGGAACGAGAGCGGGTTTTTTTCAATGGCATCCCGCGCCTCCTCGGTCGATACGACGTCGTACGGCACGGAGGGTATGCGTGCCGATACCGATGATTCCGGGCGAAGTCCTGTAAAACGATAAAGATGCACCATAGGATGAACCGCCACCTGCCTCTTTTTTAAAAGACTACACTAATGTGTACCGCGGGCTAAATATGCATATCCCATCAGCAGAAAACGCCTATGGCCACCTCAAAACTTCTTCTTCGCAGGGCGACACCGGACGACGTCTCCGCAATCGAGGCGATTGAGCGGGAGTCGTTTCCCGACCCGTGGGACCGCGAGACATTTTTCGAGGCGCTTGCCTACTATGGGTCCACCTGTTTTGTCGCCGCCGATGAAGCACATCTCCTCGGGTTTATCGCGGCGGGGATCGAGGACACCGGGGAGGAAAAATACGGGCATATCATGAATATCGCCGTCGCGCCGGGGCATCGCAGGGAGGGGATCGGCAGAAGGCTCGTGCAGCGCATGGAGCAGGAGTGCATGGTGGAGGGGGCCTCCGCCGTCCAGCTGGAGGTGCGCGAAGGCAATGCCTCCGCACAGCGGTTCTACCTGCGGCTCGGGTACCGCCAGGTGCTCCGTATCGCGGGCTATTACGCAGACGGCGAGAATGCCGTCATCATGATGAAGTGGTTCCGGTATTAGGGAGAGGGTTTTTCAGCCCCTGCCCAGCGTCGCGTGCGCCCGCGCCAGGTGCCCGGCGCCGAGTGCGCCCAGGAGCGAGAGTTCGCCTGCGAGCACCCCTGCCGCGATGATCTCGGCGAACGCCCGGCTGTTGCTGCCGGGAGGGGTCCCGCCCCCGCCGACACCCAGCATGGCAAGGCACGCAGCCTGCGTATCGATGCCTGTCCCGCCGCCGACCGTGCCCACCTGGAGCGCCGGCAGGGTGACGGCGACATAGACGCCGCCCGGCACGGGATCGACGGTGGTGATGCAGCTGCTCCCCTCGACGACATGGGCGGGATCCTGCCCGCACGCAATGTAGATCGCCGCGATGATGTTTGCCGCCTGCGCATTGAATCCCAGCGCACCGGCACGGGCGGACCCTATCAGGTTTTTGCGGGTGTTTACTTCGGCAAGGGTCGCGGCATCGGTCTTGAAAATCTCGCGCACCTGATCGTCGGAGAGGCCGATGCCGGCAACCACCGTCTTGCCGCGGCCGAGGATGCTGTTGATGGCGGCCGGCTTTTTGTCGGTGCAGACATTGCCGGAGAGCGCGACGGGGCGGGCGCCCGTGGCCTCCTCTACGAGCACCGCAATCCGCTCCGAGGCGATCGTCACCATGTTCATCCCCATCGCATCCTTGGTATCGAAGGCGATGCGCAGGTACACGCTGGTGCCGGCGACGATCGGTTCGATGCCGAGCATCCGGCCGTGCCGCGTTGTCTCCTCCGCTGCGCGCTTCAGATCGTCGGTGTGCTCCGAAACCCACCGGACCGTGTCGGCGGCATGCACCACATCCCGGCAGGAAAAGACCGGCGCACGGGTCATCCCGTCGCGCAAGATACGCACGGACGCGCCGCCGGCACGGGTTATCGCGCTGCAGCCGCGGTTCACGGACGCGACGAGCGCCCCCTCGGTCGTCGCGAGCGGGAGGTAATAGCTGCCGGATGCATACTCGCCGGCAACGGCAAGGGGCCCGGCGACGCCCACGGGAACCTGCACGGTGCCGATCATATTCTCGCAGTTGCGCTTCACGACGCGCTCGATGCCGATTGCATACTTTCCGAGCGGGGCGAGATCCGCACCGGTCTCCTCCTCGATGAAGGTCCGCCGCACCTTCACCGCCTCGTCGGGCGTAAGCTCCTGCTCAAGGGCATAGAGTTTCAGTGTCCCTTTTTTTAGCCTCCCGAGATAATCTTGCATGGATACATGTCATCCTGACAGCATAAAGAGGAATGGCAATGGAACGGTTCGGGGAGCAGTGGTACGTGAAGGCGGCGCGGAGCGAAGCGGAAGCGGTCCGCCGCGCCCTTCTTGAAAGCGGCATCCTTGACCGGTCGCTCCGGCCCCGGCGTGAGGGCGACGCCGTCCTGTTCCCCGTCATAACACCCGACGGAGCCGGGGGCAGGGCGGCCTTCGAGCCGCACGTCCGGCACGAAGAGCTGCCCCGCCACGAGCTGGTCGGGGGGATTGCGATCATGCAGGAGAAGGATGCGGGTGCCGCCCGGGCACTGCTTGCGGCCCGCCCTTCCCTGCACACGGTGCTCTTCGCGGAGAGCGCCGTCGAGGGCGTGTACCGCACCCGGCGGTTTGCCGTGCTCGCAGGCGAAGAAACGACCCGGACGAGGTATACGGAATACGGCATGCGGTTCGAGATCGACCTTTCCGTCGCCTATTTTTCAGCGCGGCTTGCCAACGAGCGGCAGCGGATCGCCGCCCTGATGGCGCCGGGGGAACGCGTGCTCGACATGTTCGCGGGCGTCGGGCCGTTTGCGGTTGCCCTTGCGCCCCGCGCCCGTATCGTCTATGCCAACGACATCAACCCGGGAGCCGTCCACCTGATGGCAGCCAACATCCGCACCAACCGGCGCGGGAATGTCGTGCCGGTGCTGGGCGACGCCGGCCGGCTTGCCGGAATCTTTGCGCCCTGCTTCGACCGGATCATCATGAACCTTCCCGCCGGTTCGGCGGCATTTCTCGATGGCGCGGCGGCGCTCTGCCGGAACGGGGCCACCATCCACTTTTATGCGCTCCAGTCGGAGGAGGGCGAATTCATGCCGGCATTACGGCGGCTGACGGACGGGCGGATTGCCGAACGGGTGGTGCGGTCCTACTCGCCGGCACAGCACCATGCCGTCTACGATGTCAGGATAAACAAACGCTAAAAAAAGGTTATCGTGCGGGGACGAACTTGGTCCCGTAATAAAGGGGCCCCGCTTCCCCGTCCGACCCGAGTTTCCGGAACACCTTCTTGACCGGCATGCCGATGTACGCCTCGTCGGGGCTGCAGACGATCTGCGAGGTGAGCCGCGGGCCTTCGTCGAGTTCGACAATCGCGAGCACATACGGGGTGAGGTGCTCGAACGCCTCGCTCGCAGTCCTGATGACCGTAAAGGTCACGACCGTGCCGGTTCCGGCAAAGTCATGATCGACGATGCGGCCGTCGCGGCGGCATTCGGGGCAGAAGCTGCGGGGCGGGAAAAAGACCGCGCCGCAGGTTTCGCAGCAGGTCCCCGTCAGGTTATACCGCTGGGGCTGCTTTCTCCAGAACCGTGCGACTGACATCCTAGACCACCCCCAGGATGTTGCAGACCACGGTGGCACCGGTGCCGCCCACGTTGTGCGTCATCCCGATCTCACCGTCGACCTGCCGCCCTTTCGCCTCGCCGCGCAGCTGCGTGACGATCTCGTAGACCTGCTTGACGCCGGTCGCCCCGACGGGATGGCCGCAGGCTTTCAGCCCGCCGCTGGGATTCACCGGCAGCGTGCCGTCGATGGCGGTATAGCCCTCTTCGGTCAGCCGCCCCGCCTCGCCTTTTTTGCAGAACCCGAGGTCCTCGATCGCGCATATCTCGGCGATGGTGAAGCAGTCGTGGACCTCCACCATGTCGATGTCCCTGCGATCGAGGCCCGCGATCGAGAACGCACGGGCGGCTGCAGCGACGGTGGCATCGAGCGTGCTGATATCGCGGCGGTCGTGGAGCGCGATGGTGTCGCTCGCCTGGGCGCTCGCGAGCACTGCAATCGGGGTGTCGGTGAACTCGCGTGCCCGCTCCAGCGGCGCCACGATGACCGCCGCAGCCCCGTCGGTGATGGGCGAGCAGTCAAAGAGACGGAGGGGATCGGCGACCAGCGAGGAGGTCAGCACGGTCTCGAGGGAAATTTCCTTCTGAAACTGCGCGATGGGATTTTTAGCCCCGTTCTTGTGGTTTTTTACGGCAACCATGGCGAGCTGTTCGCGGGTGAGCCCGAACCGGTGCATGTAGTCGCGGGCGATCATGGCATACAGCCCCGGAAACGTCGCCCCTGCAAAGCCCTCCCATTCGCGGTCGGCCGCACCCGCCAGCGTATCGACGGTAACGCCCGTGCCCACGTCGGTCATCTTCTCCACACCTGCTGCGACCACGATATCGGCGTTGCCGCTGGCAACCGCCGTGACCGCCTGCCGGAACGCAAGCCCGCCGGAAGCACAGGCTGCTTCGACGCGCGTCGACGGGATATGGGTGGTTGCCAGGCCTGCGTAGTCGGCGATGAGGGCGCCGATATGCTCCTGTTCGACAAACCGCCCGGCACTCATGTTGCCGACGAAGAGCTCGTCGATCTGCTCGCCGGAGATGCCGGCGTCCTCAAGCGCCCGCGCTCCGGCATCCACGAAGAGGTTTCGAAACGACGTCTCCCATTTTTCCCCGAACGGCGTGCACCCGACACCGATTACTGCCACTTTTCTCATTATTGCATCACGATCTTTCCCTTGTGTTTGGCATACTGTGCATAATCGAGGTAGATGGGGTCCGAAAGGAGCTCCGTAACCGTGGGCGCCCCGTCCCGCGCAAACTCCTCCGATGCAATCGCATCGGTGACCTCGATGTCGAACGCGTCGCTGCCGGCGCCGGAGCCGAACGACGTGACGAAGATGCGGTCCCCCGGCTTCGCGACATCCAGCGTCGCCGCGAGGCCGACGAGGGAGGCGCCGCTGTAGGTGTTGCCGAGCTTCGGCACGACGAGCCCGGGTTTCACCTGCCCGGCGGAAAAGCCGAGCATGCCGGCAACCCGCTGGGGGAACTTCGCATTGGGCTGGTGAAAGACGGCATAGTCGTAGTCCGCAGGGGTCGTTCCCATCTGGTCGAGCATCATGCGGGCTGCGCCCTGCACGTGCTTGAAATAGCCGGGATCACCGGTAAAGCGCCCGCCGTGCCGCGGGAACGACTGCCCTTCGCGCCGCCAGAAGTCGGGCGTGTCGGTGGTGAACGAGCAGGTATGGTTGATGACCGCAATGGGATCGTCGTTGCCGATGATGAACGCGGCACCGCCGGCTGCCGCCGTGTACTCGAGCGCGTCGCCGGGCGCACCCTGCGCCACGTCCGCGCCGATGGCGACGCCGTACCGGATCATGTTGCTCTTGACGAGCCCCATGCAGGTCTGCACACCGGCGGTTCCCGCCTTGCAGGCGAATTCGTAATCCGCCGCCGTCATCGTCGGTGTCGCACCGATCGCCTCGCCCACCGTGCAGGCGGTCGGCTTGACCGCATAGGGATGGGATTCGGAGCCGACGTAGATTGCCCCGATCGCTTCGGGATCGATGCGGCGCCGGAGCAGCGCGTTCCTGGCCGCCTCGACGGAGATCGTAATCGTGTCCTCATCCAGATCGGGGACTGATTTTTCGTATACCCCGAGTCCGCCGCTGATATCGTCTGCGTTTGCACCCCATACCCGCGCTATCTCTTCGATTTTTATGCGGTAGCGGGGGATGTACGCGCCGTATGTAACGATGCCTACCATGGTTTTTCCCTCAGAATTTCGACAATCTCGGTCACTTCCAGCCCGGTGCAGAGCACGGTGATCCGGTCGCGTTCGGCAAGGAGCGGAACGAGCGGGTGCACGCTCTCGGCATCGATCCCCTGGAGGATCACGGACCGCGGCTTGAAGGGGGTGACGCGGATCGCCACCATCGGAGATTTGCCGCTGGATACATTGGTAAAAATAAGCGCCCGTTCGGTGCTCCAGCCGTAAATCCGGTTGAATTCACTGGCGGTGAGCTGCATGATCGCATTGAGGCTGTTGACGACCGTATACCCGTAGATCTTCTGATCCATCGAACCGCAGAGCAGGTGACAGCCGATAGCCTCCGCAAAATCACTGAGCGGGACGGCCGAGGCATAATCGTGGATGTCGTAGATCACATCCTCGTCAAATTCGGTATAGAGAATTTTGGCGAATTTCTTGATGCTTTTTCCGCCGTTTGCCTCGTCAATAGAGAGAATAGTGTCAACAATCTTTCCGACGACCGCAGTGCCGGGGCTTTTTCGCCTGCCTCCTTCGTAATCGCTGATCACGGAGGGGGAGACGGAGAGCCGTTCGGCGAGCACTCCCTGGGGGATGTTGAAATTCATCCGCCACTTCTTCAGTGCCTGCCCGGGAGAGTCCGAAAGCGTAATCTCGCCAGCCATTTTCTCGGCCAGCCGGTTCCGCAGCCCGGATTTCATATCGGTACTATGTGGCCGGTGAAGTTAAATAATTAGCGAATAGCACTTCGACATTTCACGATATCCGCATTCCGGGAGCCAAGCCAAACCCATATATAGTATGCATCTCAATTTTGGTACATGGTGATGGCAGAAGAAATGCAGTGCCTGAAGTCCATCGCGCTCATGGGCGGCATCCCCGGGCAGGTGCAGGTGTCATCACAATCGCTCGGGGCGAAACTGGGCATCAGCCCGCAGACGGCATCACGGCGCCTGATCGCACTCGAGCAGGAGGGAATGATCTCCCGGTCGATCAGGGCCGACGGGCAGTACATCGTCATAACCGCGGCGGGCGTCGACGCGCTCTCCCGGGAATATGCGGATTACCGGCGGATCTTCGAGCGAACGGCCAGGGTCACCCTTGAAGGGACGGTGATTACCGGCCTCGGGGAAGGGCGCTACTACGTCAGCGTTCCCGGCTATCACCGGCAGTTTGTCGGAAAACTCGGGTTCGAGCCGTTTCCGGGAACACTCAATATCAGGCTTTCCCCGCACAGCGTCGGCATCAGGAAACAACTCGACGCTGCGCCGTGGATTGCCATCGAAGGATTTTCCGCCGACCAGAGGACGTTCGGGAGTGCGAAATGCCTCCCCTGCAGGATCGGCGATTTCCCGTGCGCCATAGTCGTCCCCGGGCGATCCCATTATCCGGACGATATCATCGAAGTCATATCACCCGTGGAACTCCGAAAAGAGCTTGCGCTTTCGGAATCCGACCGGGTGACCGTCGAGGTGGCATTATGATTGCAAAAGCGATTGAAGCGTTACAAAAAGGCGAATTTATTCTGCTGTACGATTTTGACGACCGCGAAGGCGAAACGGACCTTGCCATCCGGTCGGATGCGGTGAGTCCGCGCCACATCCTGCAGATGCGCAGGGACGCAGGCGGGCTTATCTGTACGGCCGTCCATCCGGACGCTGCAGTCCGCCTCGGCCTCCCGTTCGCAAGCGACCTCCTCCGGGCAACCAGTCTCGGGGAGCGGGAAGGCGACATCCCGTACGACCGGATGAACCATTCGTCGTTTTCCCTGTGGGTGAACCACCGGGGCACCTTCACCGGCATCACCGACAACGACCGCGCCCTGACCATTACCCGGGTTGCCGAGCAGGTGAAAAAATCCTTAAACGGCGGCGGGCATGATTTCGCCGCGGAATTCCGCACCCCCGGGCACGTTCCGCTGCTCCGCGCCGCGGAAGGGCTGTTAAAGCAGCGCAGGGGGCAGACGGAACTATCGGTCGCCCTTGCCGAGATCGCCGGCATCACCCCTGCCGTCACCATCTGCGAGATGCTCGACGACGAAACGGGCCGGGCGCTCTCGAAAAAGGATGCGAAAGCCTATGCAGCCCGTCACGGCCTTGTTTTTATCGAAGGCGCCGAGGTGGCGGAATTCTGGGATGCATGGGAGCGTGGGCGGGCAGGCCCGCAGGATGTGCATTAATCCCCGGCGTTTTCCCGATACTCCCATTTTTTGTAAACTTATTTATACCATTGTTTTTAAAACAAATCGGTAATGAAGGAAGATTCCATTGTATATCTGAATACGAGAAGAAAAAGCGACTATAAACTTCAAAAAGAGGCCATCGACCAGTACTGCAAATATCGTTTTTCCATCAGGAATATTTTCCACGATTACCGGCAATCGTCCAAACCCCCGGAAAAAAGGGACGGCTTTCTGGAAATGCTGTCATTCGCTCGTGAATCGGGCATACGCACCATCATTCTCTATAACCTCACGGAATTTTCCAAAAACTGCGATCACTGCGTCAAAGCACTTAAAAATCTCCATAACGAGGGATTCGTCGTGCTCTGGGCCGAGAAGAACTTCATCGGCTATCGCGGCGATCCCCTCCAGCAGCGCGAGGCGCTCGCGGATTTCATCGACTTTCTCGATGTGTACCGCCACGCCGGCAAGGGCGGCGGGAACGGCCCTGCGGTGCAGAAGAAAAAGCGCCCGATCGGCCGGCCCCGTGCGCTCGATGCCCAGAAGACCGCCGATCTCATCGCCGCCCGCCGGGAAGGGCAGAGCATCTCCGCCATATGCCGGAAATTTGCCGTCTCCCGGAGCACGGTTTCCAAGATCCTTGCCAACTATCCCGAACTGAAGGGAGAGTGGAAAGGCACGCGCCGCACGGCCGGACCGGCGGACGAGTAAAAAAGGATCAGGGCTGGATCCGGACCAGCGCATCGTACACCATCTGCCGCTGCCGCACGGGATCGATGGTGTAAAACTCCCGCGCTTTTCGCGAATCATCCGTCGAGCCGTAGTGATCGAGCCGCTCGAGGGTACGTGCGGCGGCGTCGAGCACCCAGGTAAGGGAGGTTGCCTCGTCGACGGGGATGACGGTTTCCGCACGCACCGAGATGAACACCGCACCGTCGGGCGTGGTACGGACGGTGGGCTTTCCGATCACCGCAACGAACGTCCCCGGCTCGATCTGGCGGATCTGGCGCATCGCCTCCTCCTGGTAGCTGCCGGCATTGATGAAAAACATCCCCGAAGGGTCCTCCACCCGGACGGTATAGAAGACATTCTGGTCGCCCCGCTTGTCCTTCTGGGTCATTTTCCCGACCAGGAAAATCCGGTTGCAGCGCTCTCCCGAGGGGAGCAGGACAAAGCTCGGGCTCTTTTCGTCATCGCCGTCCTTGAACTGGAGCCGGGCCTCGCGCAGCTCCGCGGCAAAGACGCGGCGGGCAGGCTCGCGCCTGAACTGGCGGTTTTTTGACTGGCGCTCGGCGTTCATTGCGGCGCACCTCCCGGCACGGGTGCGGCACGATTGAGGAGCGCGGCATGCAGGGCGGGATCAAACGCGGTGGGTGTGCATTCCCGGACGAGGAGCGTGCCGTCCAGGATACTGCCCCGGCACCGGATGTACCGTCCCATCACGGCGTTTTTCATCCGGTCGAGCACGTCGTCGAACCCGAGGGGATTGTTCTCCGCAAGCGCGATGGCTTCGTCCAGCGTCATGCCGGAGAGTTTTTCTGCGATATCACGCTGGACGAGGATGTTGGTCGCCTCGCCACCGTCGTCGATCACCCCGGTGATGCGCAGATCCCAGCGGAATTCGCGCTGGATTTCGTGGATGGGGCACTCGTTGTAGCGGGAGAGCGCTTTGTTGCACCCCTCGACCGGGCAGCGCTTGATCAGGCCGGATCCCGGCCCCATGTGGACGATGACGCCTGCGATTTCATCGGTGCCCACAGAGCTCGCCACATCGATATCCTCGCCCTCCTCGGGGAAGTATGCCGCAGAGGTCAGGTTCAGCGACAGGCGCCCGTTGAACTCCTCGACGGTCGCGTAATGGATGGAGTATACCGTATTCAGGACGAGTTTTTCCTTGTTTTCCTCTTTCCAGATGATGAATTTCATCGTCCCGGTCGCGTCGCCGAGCAGCCCCGTCTGCAGCATCCGCTCGTGGCGGGGCTCCCATTCCTGGATGAATTTCGCCCGGATGCTCCCGACGCCGGGTTTGAGGCTTTGTATCGGGATGATCGACGGCATCAGGGCGCGGTCGTCATCGAGGAGCTGGATTTTTGTTCCCGAATGAAGATTCAGCTTGGGCACCCCGCGGTATTCATCGACGACCGCGGCCTCGAGCCGGTACCATTTCCAGTTTTCAAGCGGCGGAACGTTCGCCTTCGCCCATATCGTAAACGAGATCGCCCCGGTCGAATCGGCAATGATCCCGCTCTGTGCGATGGCGGCGATCGGGGGGCTGGATACCGAGACGACCTTGCCTTCGACCGTCACCCATTCGCCGGTCTGCAGATCGCGGATCGCCCGCTGCCCGGCCGGCGCGCCGGCGCCGGATGACGGCGAGAGATTGTATTCCCGCATGAGTTCGTTGGTGACGACACGCTCCGCTTCCTCGAGCGGGATGCCGAACTCCGAAACCAGCAGATTGAGTTTGCCGCTGATCTTTTCCCGGGGAACCGTCGCCCCTTTTGCTTCAAATGCAAGGGAGATTCTTTCTACAACTTCAGGAACAGTGTCCATATACACATCTCCACTCAATCATTCGATCAGCACAGCCTTATTAAGAATGTGATCCGCGGTGCGAAACTGTCGCGGGCAGAGGTGCGTTACTCGAATGTTTATGTAGGGGCACAGGCATACACTGATCCCATGGTTCTGACAGCAGACAGCACGATTATGGAAGTCATCCGGGAAAAACCCGATGCAGCCGACATATTCTTCAAATTCGGAATGGGCTGCCTCGGTTGCGCCATGGCAAAAGGCGAGACGATCCGCGAGGCAGCGATGGTGCACGGCATTCCGCTCGCCGAACTGCTCTCCCAGCTCGGGATCGCGGAAGAATAATCAGCAACTCTTTTTCTTTCGGAACTGCTTTACTTCCGCGAGCGACGCCTCGGGATACCGTTTCAGGTACGCCGCGGTGTCGGGATCGTGCAGCAGCGTGCAGTGTTCGCAGCTCCAGACCACGCCCCCCGTTGATCGGGGCACCATCGCGCCGAGCGCCGGATCACCGCAGGGATAGAAGGGGCAGTAACAGAAATCGCATGCCTGTCCCGGCATATGGCAGGGATAGTACGGGCATGCCGCGGGATCCCAGAGAACCCAGTGGTCACCGCCGTACCTGCTGAAAATGAAAAAGGACGGGGCGTGCGTGCGGATTTTGCCCTCATGGCGTTTCAGCGCCTCGGCGACCCCGAACTCAGCCGCCTCCGAAAGCCTGCTCCCGACCGCCGTAAGGGGCCCGGCATAGCGGTGCGCGATCGGCGCTTCACGGTCGCAGGCGGCGATCACGGCGTCCGTAGGGGTTCCCGTGCAGGCATACCCGGCGGCATGAAGCGCCCGGGTTTTTGCCCCGGTTGCCACGATGATGCTTTCGCACAGCGCACCGTCGGTCATTCCCTCTTCGGAGCGGACGATGATGTTGATGGTGCCGGGGCCCTCCGCCGGTGCCGGCTCGACCCCTGCGGTTACAAACACCGTTAAAAAGTCATACTGCAGGATGCAGAGGGTGCGCATCCGCACGGCGGTCAGCAGCCCGAAAAATTCAGGCGGCAGCCCTTCGGCCGCAACCAGCCCGGCCAGGTACCGGACGGGATCGTCGGAGGAAAAATCGTACCCC
>JAAEEQ010000151.1 GCA_013415665.1 Methanomicrobiales archaeon | reverse complement strand
GTGGATGTCTCGCCGGAAGAGATCACCTCCATCGGGCCGGGGGAGAAAAAAACCGTGACCGTCACCGTGGTGCCCCCGGCCAACATCGCGGCATCGGAATACAAGATCACCTTAAACGTGGTCTCGGATGAGGAAGAGGAAAGCGATGACATCAGGATCATTATCAAAGAACAGTCGTATGTCGGCATTATCGGCATTCTTCTTCTGGGCGTCATCGCCGGCGGCGTGTTCTACTTCTTCAGAAAGCATGCCCGGAGATAGGGTCCCATCCCTTTTTCTGCCTTAATAAGGGATTTGATGCGGCATCAGCGCCCAAAAATCAATCTTCAACAGGTTCCGCACCGGGCCCCTTGAAATCCGCAACATAGGTGACGCGCCTGAGAACGTCGGGATCGATATCGTCCTTTGCCGGTGCGGAAAGGAGAATTATGCCCGGGTAGCGCTCCATTCGTTTCAGGAGCGGGCGCAGGCCGGACGAGACCTCGGGCCCGCCGGGGTCCCGGATCCAGGTCTTTTTGCCGAAGAGGGTGTCGGCCTCATCGAAGAAGAGAATGACCTGCGACGCCTCGGCATCCGCAAAGATCCGGTCCAGATTCTTTTCCGCTTCGCGGATGTACCGTGTTGCGACGGTTGCGGGATCGATCCTGCAGATATTTAAGCCGGTGATATACGAGAGCAGCTTCACCGCCGTTATCTGCGCTTCGCGGTTCCCGGTGAAGAGGACCCATGTCGGGGGTTCTTTTTCATCATCCTGCAGCGGCGCGTTGAGCAGGGTCCTTCTCCTGCATCGTTTCACGTGGGACGCGATGTCAAAGAGCATCCGCTTCTGCGTTCCGGAGAGCAGCCCGCTTTCTCCCGCTGGCATATGTTACGATATTGGTTAAAATATAAAATACTCTTCGCAGCAAAGCTGCGTCGGCATCTGCCCCTGACCCGGGCTGACGGTGCCGCCCGGGCCGGAATAACGGCAGTACTTTTTCGCTTTTCAGCCTGCCTGAGATGAACTGTTGTCAAAAGACGGCGTCAGGGTGCTGCTAGCGCACCCACTCCGATCTGACCTGCATCGTTTCGAGGAGGAGCTGTTGTTTTTCCGACCCTCTCGTGCAATAAAACATATTTTTCAATCCGAATTCCGCTGCAAAGGGGCAGGTGGAACAGATGCATTTTACCTCTTTGGTAATGCATCCGCTCTTTCCTATCGTGCAGAAGACCGCCTCTTTTGCCGGCGCCTGGCATTCCTTGTACGTGGGGCATTGCGGACAGATGCACTGGCCGGTGCGTTTGTCGATGATCGTCTGCTTTTCCTGATCCGAGAGATCAAGAACCTGCATCAGCTGGGCATAGGCATGTATATCCATCTGGTTCACTTCCGGATGGAGTTTTTATTGGCGTATATATTATAAAAACAATATGAATGCCGGTGAAAGCCCCGCCCGGGAGGAGGATGACGGGCAGGGTTCCGTCCGGGGTGTCCCGCCCCTCCGGCGGCCCCTCCATACACGCCGTTCGATACCTTTTTGTGCCTCTCCCGGGAATAGGAAGCGTCAATGAAAGCCTGCATCATTTTCTATTCCTACTCCGGCATCACCCGCGGTGTTGCCCGGACGATCCGGGATGCCTGCGGGGGCGATTGCATCGAGGTCCGGCCGAAAGAGGAGTATACCGCATTGACGGCATACACGCTCGGGTGCCTGCGGGCCCGCCGGGAGGAGAAGGACGCCATCGATCCCGCGGTCATCGATGTTACCGGCTATGATCTGATTGTCATCGGCACCCCGGTCTGGGCATGGAAAGCCGCACCGCCCGTCAATGCGGCGATTGCGGCCCTGAAAGGGTGCGAAGGAAAACCCGCGGTACTCTTCGCGACCTGCGGCAGCATCGCCCGCGATACGCTCCCCATTCTCAAAAAGGCGCTTGCGGAGCGGAAGGTCATGACCGTCGCGGAGGTGGTGCTTACCCAGGCCGATGTCGGTAAGCCGGAGGCGGTCAACGAACTGGTCGCGGCGGTGAAAACAGCCCTCACGCCATGACCGGCATCGGAAAAACCGGCGGGCGGGCATCGCCTCGCGGGCACCCGTGTGCGCAGGGAATGGATGCAAACACTAAAATGACTTAAGCACGGATGCTGATTGATTGATATGAAGCATGGCATGGTCATTCTCGGATGTGCCCTCCTCCTGCTCGGTGCTACGGCTGTCTCTTCTGCGGGAGCGGTCGTCACCGTCGGGGGGGATGTCGGGTGGTACCTTGTTACCTGCAACGTCGACGGGGCATCGGTCTATTTTGACGACCAGTACATGGGAGATACGGAAAACGGCAGGCTGAAAATTGAGGTCTACACGACCGCCACGCCCTATACGGCCTATGCAGTATCGAAACCGGGATACGTCACGGTGACCGGCACGATCGACCGGTATCCCGGCAAGGACGAGACGGTGGAGATCTTGGTGACCCTGGCTGCCGGCACCCCGACGCCGGAGGGCGGGCTGATCGGCGGCGATGTCGGCTTCTATCTCTTCACCTCGAACGTTGAGGGCGCGAAGGTCTATTTCGACGGCGAATATAAAGGGGAAATAGAAAACGGCCAGCTGAAAGTTGCGGTATATACGACCGGAACCCCGTACACGGGATATAAGGTTGAGAAGGACGGCTATGAGCCGCTCGACGGGACCTTTTCCGCGGTGCCGCCCAAAGACGGCGAAATTACTGTCGACGCCGATCTCGTGCCGGTGAGCACGGGTGCGGCAACGCCGCTGTCTCCGGTGACCGTGCTGGCGGCATGCCTCGTGGGGCTGGTACTCGCGGCATCCCTGAGAAAGTAACATACCTACCATTTTTTGCCCGCCGGGTTGTCCTGCTTTCGTGATTTCGTTTCGAATCCACAGCCTGCGTCCCGGAAGCCGCTCCCGAATTCATTTACAATATTTTATAAATTAACCGCCATATCAGATTTCCGGGCCCCCCGACGGCGCACGGTGCCCCGGTATGCGGCGGAGGGTCTGTTGCGGGTCTGGGATCCGGTACGGCAGGGTGGTGCCGATGCTGCGAGGGAACGTCTGGAAACGGTATGGTATGGCTGTTTTGCTGGTACTGGTATTGCTGCATGTGCAGGCTCCTGTGCTGGCGAATGGCGGGATGAAGGATGATCATGCCGAGGCTGCCGGCATGACCATCGACGAACTCGAACGATACAGGGACGACCTGTCGGCGGCGCAGAAAAAGCTCTCTACCGATCTGCTGGGCCTCGTCGATGCCCGCTTCCTGCCGCCGGGGGTGACGACGGCGGAGCAGAAAGTGCTGATGGCACAACAGCGGCAGTATGCCTCTCTCGGGCAGGAAGTCATAGCCTTCGGGGGGATCACTCCGCCCGAGCAGGTGCATGTCTATATCTCGCTTCGCGAGGGGGCCGATCCCCGGGTTCTGGCACCGTATGCACGCGCCGTCAATACCTGCGGAAGTTCCGGGCGGATGGTCGCCGCGTGGGTGAATCTCGCTCTCCTCGAGGTTCTTGCCGGTCGTGACGACGTATTGTCGATCGATACGGTGACGCCGCCCTACCTCAGGACGGGTTCGGTCACGTCCGTCGGCGACAGCATACACCGGAGCATGGAGACCCGGGCCTGGTACGGCATCGACGGCTCCGGGATCAAGGTCGGTGTCATCTCCGATACTGTCCATCATATCGCCGATGCCATCGCCTCCGGCGATCTTCCGGCGGATGTCGACGTCCTGCGGGACGACGATCCGTACAACACCGGCACCGACGAGGGCATTGCCATGCTCGAGGTCATCCACGATCTCGCGCCGGGGGCCTCGCTGGCCTTTCATGATATGGGCCTGACCATGCAGGATTTCTGTGACGCCATCGATGCGCTCGCCGCCGCCGGGTGCGACATCATCTGCGACGATGTCGGCTTTTACGAGGAGGCAGCCTTTGAAGACGGGATCATCGCTGCGCACATGCGGGACGTCAACCGTGACGAGGGGATCCTGTTCGTTTCTTCTGCGGGCAACCATGGGCCCGAGCACTACCAGGGAAGCTACTCCAATAACGGCCAGGATTATCATGATTTCAGCGAAGGAGCCGGCAGCGAGGAAAATCTCCGGGTGAAAATGTCCTCGGGGGAGTCGATAATAATCGTGCTGCAATGGGACGATCCCTGGTATGCTTCGGCAAATGATT
>JAAEEQ010000150.1 GCA_013415665.1 Methanomicrobiales archaeon | reverse complement strand
GATGAACCGGGGCTTTTTCGAGATCTTCCGGGGCGTGTAGAGGGGCCGGAACGGCATGCCGCCGGTCTCCTCCGCGATCCGTGCTTCGAGATCGCCGGGCGAAAGGGTCTCGCGGTGCGGCTTTTTGGGCTCCGACAGGCTTCGGATCGTCACCGTCAGCGTCTCCGTTTCGGCCTCGCGGTCGCCGACGACGGCGACGTACGGCACCCAGTCCATGCCGGCCTCGCGGATCTTTTTGTTGACGCTCTCCTCGCGGTCGTCGATGTCGGCGCGGATTCCCTCGCGGCTGAAACGGGCGCAGACGGTTTCGGCGAACGCGAGGTTGCGGTCGGAGACGGGCACGAACCTGACCTGCACCGGCGAGAGCCAGACGGGGAGCGCAGGCACCTCCTGGCGGGCGGTGTTTTCAAGCAGGGCGCAGATGACCCGCTCGATGCTCCCGGTCGGCGAGCAGTGGAGGATAGGGGGGTAGATGGCGTTCCCGTCCTCGTAGTATTTGATGTCGAACCGCTTTGCGCTCTCCACGTCAATCTGCACCGTCGGGTTCTCGATCGGGCGCCCCTGCCCGTCGATCGCGGCGAGATCCACTTTCGCGATCCAGTAATGGACGCGGTCGGAGAGCAGTTCGATGAGCATGGGAACGCCGGACTGTGCGACGATCGATTTCACCCACCCTTCGTTTTCGGCATAGAAATCGCGGGTGCACCGGAACACCGCGGCAAGGGGCGTCGCCAGATCCCGCCCGGTCCGCCAGCCCATGGCGAGCTGCTCCTCGAACGACACCAGCGCATCGTCCATGTCCCGGCAGAGGGTGTGCATGTCCGGCATCGTGAACGCACGGAGGCGCTTTAAGCCGATGCACTCCCCCTTCTGCTCGTGGCGGAACGAGTAGGTGGAGAGCTCGTACATCTTCATGGGCAGGGTGTTCTTCGAAATGTGCATGTCATGCATGATCGAGAACATCCCGAAGCAGGCGGCGAAGCGGAGCATCATGCTGCGGTTGCCGGAGTCGAAGCGGTACTGCCGCTCACCGAACTTGGCGGCGTGCTCGTTGATCGCGGGATCGGCAAGGTCGTACATCACGGGCGTCTCGACCGGCATGCCGCCGTACTCCAGCACGAGCGACAGCACGTAATCGGCCAGCAGGTCCCGCACCAGTTTGCCCCGGGGCATCCAGCGGTGGTGGCCGACGTCACTCCGGGGCTCGTAATCAACGAGTTCCTTGGCGCGCATCAGTTCCACGTGCAGCGGTTCGCCGCCGGCAGGGGTGGCAAGCCCGATCTCTTTCCGGATCAGCCGCCCGAGATCCCCGTCATCGAGAAAGGCAGCCGTCTCGTGGCGTTCGCCGTCGGGGGTCAGGACGAAAAACTCGTGCTCGACCACCTTCTTTTCGGGGGCTGCCTCCTCTCCGGCGACGATCGTGCGGGAGAGCTCCGAGAGCGGGTGCCCCTTGCAGGCGAGGGTGAAGGCCTTGTACCACCCGAACGGCGCCCTTTTCACGGTAAAGGGCGTTTCCGAGCGCAAACGCTCCTCGATGCCCTGCAGGACGCGCACCGCCGCGGCGGGGGACGCGAGATCGCTGGAGAGGTGGGCATACGGGTAGACCATGACGCGGGTGGTGTCGAGTTTTTCCGCCGTGTCGACGATCTCGCGGACCGTCTGGGCGATGATCGCGCCCTCGTTCTCTTCGTCCCCTGCTTCCACGGCGCAGAAGACCGTGAGCGCATCATCGAGCGCATCGGCAAGCGAGGCCGCCTCTTCTGCTACCGGGGTCTTTTTCCGGGCTTCGTAGGAAATATGGTCGGAATGGATTAACAGAATTCGCATGCGTATACTCCGGACAGTGCCTTAACCATCGGTTTTCCTTGTATATAGCGTAGGGGGTTTTCAGGGTGCATTCGACCGGGGATTTTCGTTATACCGCGAGAGGGTCGCCTGCCGCTGATCGAGATACTTTGCATCGCCTTTTGAAAAATACGGGCGTTCGGCTCGTTCGGTCGTGTAAAAAACGAGCTGGCCGATGGGCATGCCCGCGTACAGGCGCACCGGGCGCTGGTTCGCGTTGGAGATCTCGAGCGTGATCGTCCCCCGGAAGCCCGCATCGATCCACCCCCCGGTCTGGTGGAGCGCAATGCCGAGGCGTGCGATGCTGCTCTTTCCCTCGATGGACGCCACGATATTGTCGGGGAGGCTGATCGTCTCGAGCGTTTCCGCAAGGAGGAATTTCCCCGGGGGAATGACGATGCTTTCGCTCCGCCGCTCCTCGACATCCGCCCGGATCGAGGCGGCATCATAGGGATCGATGGCCTCCTCGCCGGGGCGGTACCACACGAAATGATCGCCGAGGCGGATATCCAGCGAATTCGGCTGCACGAGCTTTTCGTCGAAGGGATCGATCCCGATAAACCCGCGGGCGATGCGGTCCCGGATCTGCCAGTCAACAAGGATCATTGGTTGTACTTGCACAGGCGAGGGTTTACTTCTTTTGGGTTTCGTCTCCGCCGGCAAGGTGCCACTCCGTCCGCCGGAGCAGGCCGTGCAGGGTCGACACTTCCCGCGGCGTCAGCAGGGTCCGCGAAAAGATGCGCCGCATCATCACCATCGTGTTCTCCCGCTTGAAATCCGGGTGGTCGATGCGATCCAGGAACGTGTCGATATGCGACAGCAGGGAATCCAGTTCCGTCCGCGACGCGATCCGCCAGCTCCCCCGGGACAGGCCGGCAAGCTCGTAGCAGAGGATCCCGACGGCATGGGAGATGTTGACGATGGGATAGGCCGCGGACGTCGGGATCGTGCAGATGATGTCGCACTGCCGTATTTCGTCGTTGGAAAGCCCCCAGTTTTCCCGCCCGAACAGGATGGCGATCCGGCCCTCGACATCGCGCACCATGCCGGCAAGCTCATCCGGGGAAAAATAGGGCATCCGCATCGAGGTGCAGATGGTTTTGCTCACCTCACCCGTCGTCGCAACCAGCAGCCCGGCATCGCCGACAACGTCGTCAAAGGTGCAGATCCGCGCATTGTCGAGCACGTCGCGGGCATGGGATGCACGCGCGATGGCCTCGTCGCCGATAGGAGGCGGGTTGATGAGAACAAGATCGGCAAACCCGAAATTCTTCATCACCCGGGCGGCGAATCCGATGTTCCCCTCGTACAGGGGCTCGACAAGGACGATCGATATCTCGGGCACGACTGCTCCCGCTCC
>JAAEEQ010000149.1 GCA_013415665.1 Methanomicrobiales archaeon | reverse complement strand
CGGATCGGACCGATCATCCGCAACCACCCGACATTTCCCGAGGGGGCGAATGTCAACTTCGTCGAAGTGGTGAACGAAAACGAAATACGCATCCGCACCTTCGAGCGCGGCGTCGAGGGAGAGACGTTCTCCTGCGGGACCGGGGCGACGGCGTCGGCGGCAGTCGCCCACCGCCTCGGCTATGCCGGCGAGCCCGAGACAAAGGACGTGGGCACGCAGGTGCAGGTGATCACGAAAGGCGGCCCCCTCACCATCTACCTCGACAAAGACACGCTGATGGAAGGCCCCGCCGAAACGGTCTTCGAAGGCGTCATCCTCTTTTAATCCCTTTTTCCACGATCTCGAAGGTAAACGAGCGGTTTTCAGGAAGGGAACGGTGCTTTTCGAGCACCGCCTGCCGCTTGCCGTCGCATTTTTCCAGCCGGACGATGGTCTTGGAGATGTGCGAAAGGACCGTGCCCCCGAGCCCCCGGAGGGTGTCGGTGTCCACGTCCATGTATACCTGGTTGGTCAGCAGTACCGGCACCCCCCACCGTTTCGCATAGGCCAGCAGCCGGATCACCTGTCCGCCGAGCCTGCGCTGCGCCTCGCCGCCGCCCCGCCCTTCAACGCGGTACAGGGCGGTCGCCGAGTCGAGCACGATCAGGCCGACATCCCGCGACTTCAACAGCGCCTCGCATTCGCCGATCATCAGCCCCTGCTGGTCGAAGTCGAGGGGCTCGAAGAGGAGGAGGCGCTCCGCAACCGCCGGTGCCGCATCGCCCGCAATCTGGCGGAAGCGGTCCGCGGAAAAACCCTCGCTGTCGATAAAGATCACCCACCGGCCTTTCGCGAGGACCGAGACGCTGCAGAGCAGGCAAAGCGTGCTCTTGCCGCTTCCCGCCTCGCCGTACAGCTGGGTGATGGCACGCCGCTCCAGTCCGCCGCCGAGCAGGTCGTCGAAGTCCGCCGATCCCGTGCCTACCCGCTCCTCCTCCATCGTCAGCGCCCCCGCCCGGCAATCAGCGCCCATCCGGCGGCTTCGGCGGTCCGCGATACGGCACGGAGCGAGACCCCTGTCTCCTTCGCGATCCGGCGCACCTGCTCGAACTCGGGTTTGCAGGAGACCGCCTTTTCCCCTTCCCAGCCGATCTTGACGTCGACGTCGTAGTCCCGGCCTGCGACCGTGATCGCGACACGCTCCATACTCCTCGGCGTGATATGCCGGTGCACCGAGGAGATGCACCGGACGCCCAGGGAGCCGAGCTCCGAGGCGAGCAGGGCGGCCAGCCGCTGGCCATCGGACGGGCAGCAGATCACCCGGACAAGGTGCCCCGGCCGCCCTTTTTTCATCAGGATCGGCGCTGCGGCCGCATCACGGGCCCCGGCCTCCATCATCACGTCCAGCGCATGGGCAAGCACCTCGCCCGTGACGTCGTCGACATTCGTCTCCAGCACGTCCACGGTGTCGCCGGCACCGGCAGGCGGCTCCGCGTCGAGCAGAGAGACCCGCAGCACGTTGGGCAGCCCCGCGGGATCCCTGCTGCCCGCCCCGTACCCGACGGCGAGGATGCGGCACGCACCGAGCGCGTCCGGGCTGAGGGTGGCAAATTCAGCGAGGAGCGCGGCACCCGTGGGCGTGCAGAGTTCCCGCGGCTCATCCGACTGGATGACGGAGAGCCCGCCATCGGCGAGAACGGCAAGTGTCGCGGGTGCGGGGACGGGGTAGCTGCCGTGCGAACCGGCAAGCACGCCCCTCCCGAGGCGCACCGGCAGCACGGCAACGCCGTCGGGGGCAAGGCTGTCCAGTGCGGTGCAGGCGCCGATAACATCGGCAATGGCATCGTCTGCGCCGACTTCATGGAAGTGGGCATGGCCGCCATGGATCCTGGTTTCGGCCTGCCATATCCGGGCGAACACGCGGCCTGCCATCTCCCGGACAGGCGCCGGCAGGCCGGCTCCCTCGATAACCGCCTGCACCTCGGCAAGCGTCTTGAACGAGCGCTCCGCATGGGTGGCGACCTTCACTGCCGCAATCCCGCGGCGGTCGACCCGTTCGAATGTCGGTGCGGCGACGACGGCGGCCATCGCTGCCGATACCCGCTCCGGGTCGGCTCCCGCATCAAGGAGCGCTCCGACAATCATGTCCCCGGCAGCCCCGCTGAACGGATCGAAGAGGAGAATCTGCATCGTACCAGTACTCTTTAAATTATAGCATATATGAATTGTAGGTGATTCGTGAGATGTTTCTCAAGGTTGACAGCGCCTATCCTGAGGATCAGGGCATGGGAAAGGCACGCCTCGATCCCGATACGATGCTCCAGCTCCGCCTCTCGCCGGGCGACCTGGTCTATATCGAGGGGAAGCGCCGGACGGTGGCAAAGGTCTGGCGCATGATGGTGAACGACTGGAACCAGGGAAAGATCAGGATCGACAGTTTTACCCGGACGAATGCCGGCGTGAGCATCGGTGACCGGATACGCGTCACTGCTGTTGCCGAGGAGCGCGAGGCCTCCCGGCTGGTGCTCGCCCCGCCCGAGGACCTGCCCCGGCAGCTCCCCATCAACTACAACTACGTCGTCAGCCGGCTCATCGACTTTCCCGCGATGAAAAACGATACCGTGCCCATCCAGGCCGGCATGCCCTTCATGCAGCCGCAGATGCTCGCTTTCAAGGCGGTGGGCATGGAGCCCGAGGACGCTGTCATCATTACCAAAAAGACCCGGATCGAGTTCTCCGACAAGCCCGCCGCCGGATTCGAGGGGCTCCGGCAGATCTCGTACGAAGATATCGGCGGGCTCAAAGACGAGCTCCAGCGCGTGCGCGAGACCATCGAGCTGCCCATGCGGCACCCTGAACTCTTCCAGAAACTCGGCATCGATCCCCCCAAAGGGGTTTTGCTGTTCGGGCCGCCCGGCACCGGCAAGACCCTGATTGCCAAGGCGGTGGCAAACGAGAGCGGTGCGCATTTCATCTCCATCGCAGGGCCCGAGGTCATCTCAAAATACTATGGCGAGAGCGAACAGCGACTGCGCGAGATCTTTGAGGAGGCGCAGGAGAACGCCCCCTCCATCATCTTCATCGACGAACTGGACTCGATTGCCCCCCGGCGCGAGGACGTCACGGGCGAGGTGGAGCGCCGCGTCGTCGCCCAGCTGCTGACGATGATGGACGGCCTTGAGGAGCGGGGGCAGGTCGTGGTGATCGGCGCGACGAACCGCCTCGACG
>JAAEEQ010000148.1 GCA_013415665.1 Methanomicrobiales archaeon | reverse complement strand
ATCATCATCGAGATCCTTGAAACGGTGACTGCCTATTTCCGCACCAACCGGCTGCAGGTCAAACCGATCCTTCTTGCAGGGCTGACCGCTATGATCCGAAAAATCCTGATATCGGGTGTGAACGTGACTGAGACGGCCGATACCGTGCTGACCCTTGCCGCGATTGCCGTTCTTACCGCTGCAATCGTCTATATCGGAAAGGAAGAGGGATGACGGTTGCCCGTCGCGCCCGGGCACGCAACCGGGCTTGCGATCCCCCCTTAAAAAAATTAATCTGATTTGAATTCGCTTCGGAGCTGTTCCAGCCGTTCTTCCTGGAACTGAATGGATAGCGCCATGCTTTTAATGGCGTGGGTGATGTTTTCTCCCACCTTTACCTTGTCGTCATGGATATTGTAGGTTGCCTCGAGTATCTTCAATAACCGCTTGGAAACATCGACGCTCTTTGAGAGCCGCTCGAATTCTTCGATAAGGCCCTGATCCGCGCCTGCTCCCTTTGCCGATTCCACTTCCTTGCTGATGTTTTCCTGCCGCTTCAGCACGTATTCGATGGCTTCATACAGCTGACGATGGGTCGTCGGCTTCATAATATAATCTTCAATGTAGACGCCGTATTCCTGCGCCTCATCGGGGGTGAGCTGCTTGGCAGTGAGCATCATCACCGGGATATCCTTGCTCTCCGGATTCGACTTGATGTGCTCCAGCGTCTCCCACCCGTCCATCGGCTCCATCATAATATCGAGCAGAATGAGGTCGGGCCGTACGTCCTTGAGCACTTCGAGGCATTCGTCACCACTGTATGCGGCGATGGGGCGGTATCCGCCCCGTTCGAGCATGGCAACGAACACGTCAACAATCATCGGGCTATCATCAACGACCAGAATGGTATACATCACACTTCCTCTCCGATCCTACGTGCAATTTCAGCCAGCTGTTCCTTCACTGAAGTAATATCTGCTGATATATTTAAAAGGGTAGTGATAAGTGCTCCGGATCCCGCGCCCATCACCAGGATGGTGGCGGTTTTTCCTTCCGCCGTAACGCATTTCGGGGGTTCGATATGGATCGTGCCTGCTGCCGCTTCCGTCGAAGCGAGCATGGTAGCGCTCATCGCTGCAAACGTGGGTGCATGAACATTCTGCTGTTCAATACACTTTTCCATGATTATGCCGTCCCGCGAGACAAGTGCACAGGCGTCAACGCCACCCAGTGCCATGATCTCCCGGACGAAACCCTGAATGTGTTCTTTTGAAAGCTGTTTTTTCGTCATCAGCAGTAATACCCCAGCATTTCAGCACTGATTATGTCTAGTTTCCCATATAACATATAAATTTGTACTGTTTTTCTCCTGCTCTGCCGTAACGGGCATATGCCGTCGTACGCTGCCGCTATCGAGAAAAACCTTTTAGGTTCACGGACAAACACTCTCCAACATGCAGCTGCCGCGGGGAACGTTTTATTCTCTCAAAAAAGGCATGACGCTCTCCTCTCTCCTTGATGAATTGCGATCCGCCGCATTTAGCGGGCATTGCAGTTTTCCGCTTGGAAACACCTCCGGATCGCTGGTATTCGATCGCGGTACCTGCATTCTTGCGGACGTGCCGCCCCGTGCGGGCACAGAGGCCTGCACCTACCTGCAGGAGGCGGGCGGTGAGCTGGTGAACGCCGAACTTTACAGCCTCACTCCTGCCCAGATCAATCTCAGTATCGAATTCAACGCGAAGTTCAGGGTGGCCGTCGCCCCCCGGCAGGGCGCGGCAGCGGCAGGGTCGATGCCGGTATCCCCTGCCCCGCCGGCCCGCGGGCCGCAGGCGACCCGGCGGCCGTCAGCAACAGTGCTTCCCCTGCAGGTGCCGCGGGGGACGTTCCACGCGATGAAAAAGGGGGTTGATTTTTCGGTGCTGATTGATGAGCTTCGGGAACAGCGGTTTTCAGGGTACTGCCAGCTCACCTTTGCCGATAAACAGGGCACGATCGTGCTTGAGGAGGGCATCTGCCTGATGGCCGATATCCCCCCCCACCGGGGGAGCGATGCATTGCAGGAGCTGCAGGGGCGTGTCGATGGAAAGGTCAGTGCCGAGCTCTACCGGCTGACGCCGGCGCAGATGCAGCTTACCCTCGAATTCAATCGCGACTACCGGGTCACCGTCGGAGTAAAAGGGTCGCTTCTCTCACTCAAGCCCCAGAAAGTGGCGGAACGTCCGCCGAAGTCCGAGGAGGCCGTTGTTAGGGAAGGCGGCATTTCGGATGACTTCGAGGAGCAGATGCGTGCCATCGAGAGCATGGATCTCGATGCGATGTCCGAACGGTTCAAGGACACGTTCCGGGACGTGCTCAACCGCATGCAGCTTGATTATCTCCTCGAGAAGGAGGAGCAGGAGCTCCCTTCCGACGAAGAGGGTGAAGGCGCAGGGGAAAAGAAAGAGAAGAAGGAAGAGGATGCGGAGGATGAACAATCATGACCGATTTTGAACTGCTGCTGCTTGGTATCGTTCTTATTCTGCTTGTCGTACAGGTGGTGCTCGGGGCATTTCTCTATAAATTTTATCGCCTGCTCGATGCCCGGGGGCGTCTTTCAGCGGTTGAACCGGGGGCAGTGCCTGCGTCCGGACACCTCCCTGCCGGACCGGAAACTCTTGGGATGCCGCCCGGAGCCGTCACGGCATCTGCCCCCCGCGGGGATATCGACGTCCTTCGCGGGAGTGCGGACATCAGCGAGAGCATGCGGCGCATCGGGGAAAAATATGGTGCGATATCGGTCACGCTCGCATCACGCGACGGCCTGGCAATCGCCTCGTCGGCGGGCGAGGCCGATGAAGAAGCGGCAACAATGAGTCACGCGTATTTCCGGGGGGCTCCTCCTGAGGACCCTGCCGTCCGCCTTTTCGGACTGGAGTTCCGCGGAGAACCGGTGATCGCCATCCTCCGCACCGGAAAACCCGTCCCGGATGCATGGGAGGACAGCATCCGGGAGGACCTTCTTGCCCTGATGGCGTGGTGGCTGTAAAGCCCATTCTTTTCTTTTCGCCCGTTCGGCCATCGATCGTTCCGGCTACTTCTGGTCATTGGACTATCTATATTGATAATCGCTACTGATAATAAACTAAGCAAATATTTAAATAGATTTAAATGAAACAGAATCATTAACTCGTTACAGAGAGGATTTTATGGTCAGGGCATATACGATCGCATCAGGGAAAGGTGGTACCGGG
>JAAEEQ010000147.1 GCA_013415665.1 Methanomicrobiales archaeon | reverse complement strand
CATCTCGGCGGGGTGCACGCCGAGTACGGGGAAGACGGTTAGCCCCGCCTCCCGGATCAGACCGGCAACGTCAAGCGTCGCTTCGAAGACGGCCCGGAAGTCCTCGCCTCTCGCGGGCTCGATGCCGTAGGACCACGAGGGTTTCGTGACCAGGAAGAGGTGGGTGCCGCCGGCATGCAGAAAATCCTTTGCAGCGGCAATGCCCCGACCGTTTACCGGATCGATGTGGATATGGTCGTCGGTTATGGCGATATCAGGGTGCTTCATGGCACGAAACGATCCTCATCATGGGGTAGCCGTCTTCGAATTTCAGCTGTGCCGAGCAGGCCGTCCCGCGAACACGGGTGGTGATCGCGACATCGAACATGCTGCCGGAAAGTTCGCTGTACCCGAAGGCGTTCGGCGCCATCAGCGAGGTGTCGATGCGCACCCGGACGGACTCGACGCAGGGCTGGAGGGCGACGGCACGCTCGATCGCCTGCTCGACCGTCGGGGCGGTCTGTGGGGAGATGGGCGTTCCGACCCACTGGTGGTACAGCGCACCCAGTTTGATGCCCGCCTCGAATGCGGCTTCGATTGCGTCTTGCATGCCTACCGGTTGGCGCGGAGGCGCAATAAACCCGGTGGCGGCGCCGCTAGAGAAGGCGCAGGACGCCCTTCCTCGGTTCGAGCGCCTCCCCGCCGTTCTTGAGATCCTGGATCCGTTTTTCGATGTCGTCTTTCGAGTGGCCCTGTGCGAGCAGTGTTTCGATCACCTGCTCCTTCTGGGCGATGCCCGAATCGTCGGCGAGGTTCCGGATCACTTCCTTGATCGACCGGAGGAGATCCTTTCGCTGCTTGGGAATGCCGGTGACCAGCTTGTCGATGTCGAACGTTCCCGTCTGGGCGTCGTAGGCGACCTGCTTTAAGCAGGTGTCGACGATCCGGATGACGCGCTCGGAATCGCCGATGTCGATCTCCTTTGCGAGCCTGATGCGTGCGCTCGCCTCGCCGAGCCGGATCAGCGCCTCGAGCTGCCGGGCGGTCACCGGCACGGGTTTGTTCGAATCGGCAAGGCTCCGGAGGTTTAAGTAGTACTCGATGAGTTTTTCCTTCGCCTTCGGGGTGAGCATGGGAAAGCAGTTGCGCTTGGCGTACGCGATGTACTTGCGGAACTTTTCGGGTTCGATCTCCGGCGTCACCGGCGCGAGCTCCTTTCGGATGTACTCGTCGTCGACGCCCTCGATCGGGTTTTTCCGGTGGTGTTCGATGAGTTCGCCGACGTTGTGCGCTTTGAGGATATGGTCGGCGATCGCGCGGTCGAGCTGCGGGTTGGGCTTGTCGGTGAGGATGAAGATAAGGTCGAAACGCGAGAGCAGCGAGGGCGGCATGTTGATCTGGTCGGCAATCGGCGCGAACTCGTCGAACCGCCCCATTTTCGGGTTTGCAGCGCCCAGAAGCGCGCAGCGCGACCGGAGCGTTGCGGTGATGCCTGCCTTTGCGACGGAGATCGACTGCTGCTCCATCGCCTCGTGCAGGGCGCTCCGGTCCTCCTTCGCCATCTTGTCCATCTCGTCCACCGCGGCGATGCCCATGTCCGCGAGCACGAGCGCACCCGCCTCGAGCGTCCACCGGCCGTCCCCGAACTCGTCCTTGACCGCGGTTGCCGTCAGCCCCGCCGATGTCGATGACTTGCCGCTCGTATAAATCCCGCGGGGCGAGAGCTTGATGACATAGCGCAGCATCTGGCTTTTTGCGATACCGGGATCGCCGACCAGCAGCATGTGGATGTCGCCGCGCAGGTGGCTGCCGTCCGGCATCTCCTTCGGGATCCCCCCGAAGAGGATGAGGGAGATCGCCTCCTTCACTTCGTCGTTGCCGAAGATGGTGGGCGCGATCGACCGGGAGATCTTGTAGTAGAGCTCCGGGTCCTGTGAAAGCGCGAGAATCTCCTGCTCGTCCTCCTCGGAGATCGCGACCTCCTCGAACTCCTTTTCCGACACCTCGATCGAATTGCACTCGAGATAGATATCAAAAAGGGTCGATTTGGTGCCCTGCGTCACCCGCTGGATGGACCGCAGGATGCCGTTGACGATAACGCGGTCGCCGGGGGCGACCATGCCGGTGAGATCGTCGATTACGTCCACGTCGAGCGTCTGCGGCTGTTCGCCGCCGCGGAGCCCCTCGGGCGTCTCCTGGATGCGGATCTTTTCCGAGTCCACGAAGGTGGACAGGTTGGGCACCAGCTCCATCTTTGTCTGGCGCTCGCACTGGGTGCAGGGGCGGTACGGCTCCTGGAACCGCCCGTAGAACTGCTTGTAGGGCGCGGTCTTCGTCCCGCACTGCAGGCAGCGGAAGACCGCGCTGGTAACGCGCGGCCGGACCTCGGTGGTCTTCCGGATGATGCCCTCGACCGAGATGAAGGTGTTCATGTGGTGCGACCTGATGTCCCGCACCGCGATTTTTTTGGGCAGGTTGGAAAAGCGGATATTGACGTGGTTTGCCTTCTCCTCGTCATCCTTCGTAAAGATCAGGTTGTACTGCCGGATGGCGTCTTTGACATCGCCGATCACTTTCCCCGGCGACTGCAGGAGCTCGTCGGCGAGATCCAGGCCTTTCTTTCCCCATTTCTCCAACGTCCGGTAATCGATGGCGAGGGACCGCCTATGGGGGTATTCCCGGGTGATCTCGCCGAGCTCCTTTTTATAATGCTTTTTTAAGAACTTCTGCCAGTCGCCTGCACGATCGGTGATCTGCGCCTCCGGCGTCGTGGTCACGGTCCAGTCACCTCAGTCCTTCCCGCGTTTCTGCTGCCGGGCCGAGAGCACGCACCGTGCGATGAGGGCCTCCATCTGGATGTCGCTCGACGCCCCCTCCGAGAGGCGGAAATCCGTTTCGCCGAGGTGCGAGATCAGCTCGACTTTTAAGGACCGGTCGATGTCCGCGCCCACCAGCGCACGGTAGCACTGGTTGAGGAGTTCGTTGGGGGCAATCCCGCGGGTTGCGAGCAGCTCGTGGAGGATGCCCTCGGCCCGCTCGAAATCGCCCGCCAGCACGACCTCTATCAGCGCCGCAATCTCGTCGGGGCGGGCGTTGGAGGTAATGGCATAAATGGCGTCCGCGGTCACGTCCGGCGTGATGATCGCAGCACCCTGCAGTGCATTGATGGCCTTGCGCATATCGCCCTGCGCGATGTACACGATGGCGTCGATCGCCGTCGGTGCGATGGCGATCCCCTCCGCTTTCGCGATCCGGTG
>JAAEEQ010000038.1 GCA_013415665.1 Methanomicrobiales archaeon | reverse complement strand
CGAGCGAGACCGGCTTTAAGGCTGCCACGAGCTGTCCGGGTGCATCCTTCATTTCGAGTTTCATCGATACCTGCACAACAAGCCACCTGACAGGAAGATTGTCACTGTACGAAGATAAGCCTTCTACAAACAAATGGCAAAAAAGGCAGGGTGCACCCGCCGCCGGGCCGTCATCTTCTTTGTCACCCGCTGCCAATAGTTGCACGAAAACGGGGGTTTTCTGAGGTGCCAATGCCGGAAAGAAAAGTTAGGATCATCGGGTGCGGAAATCCGCTGATGGGAAACGACGGCGTCGGCCTTGCCGTCATCGAGCGCCTTCGTCTCGACCACCCTGACCTTGATTGCGTGGAAGGCGGGCTCGGGGGGCTGGGGCTCCTGCCGCTGATGGAAGGGTACGACAGGGTCGTCATCGTGGATGCCACCACCGGGTACGGCAGCATCGGCGACGTCGTCGTGTTTCACACCCTTCCCGACTCGCGGTTCTTCCCGATGTCGCTGCACGACATCGGCATCGTGGAGACGGTCGCCGTCGCACGGGAGCTGGGCTATGCCGGCGATGTCGTCATCATCGGCATTGAAGGAGGGGCTATCGACACCTTTTCGGATACCCTCGATCCGGCGGTCGCGGCTGCGATACCGCGTGCCTGCCGGCTCGTGCTCTCCGAAGTGCAAAAAGAATAGGGATTATACCGATCCCGGGGCGCCGGTTACGATCGGAACGGCCTGGGCAACACCTTCAAGCAGTTCTGCGGGAATACCGACAACCATTTCATCGTCGGCTATGCCTGAGAATTTCCGCGATCCGTCGCATCCCATCGAAAAGTTCACCTTTCCCGTCATGTACGGAAGGGCGACGGCGTCGGCACACACCGACTGGATGCCCGACATCGAGGAGTGAATGCGCCCGCCGGTCGTATACAGGATTGCCTGTGCAAGCTTGAGCATGGCGCGTGGCGGCGCGATAACGAGCACGACATGAGGATCGAACGGTGTTTTTTCCAGCGGCGCATAGACCGTTGCCCAGGTTTTTCCTTCGCAGCTTCCGGGGGCGTGCACGAACGGCACGCTATCGATCGTGCGCATGCATGCCGCCCAGCTCTCGAATTTTCCGAGCTTGTAGTAGAATTCGCCCGACTGGAGCGATGGGGAAAGTGTTTTCAGGCCGAGCGCCCAGCCCCCGCCCATGCACTGGTGGCGTTTTTCCGTCGCATAAAAGATCTTTCCCTCTTTGCGGGCAACCGATGCCATCTGGCAGTGCCGGACGGTCTCTTCGATTTCAGGCACCCCTTCGGGGATCCCTTCGGGAGATTTGGCGAGTTTTATGGCGACCGGCGATCCGGTCAACCCGAGATATTCCCGTAATATTCTGGAAATTTCAGCATAATTCGGCGATTTTCTCATTTCATCCTGCATGACAGCGCCTCCTCGCACGGGGCGCCCGGAAAATCGTCCGGGCTCCCGGCATATCAAGCTTGGCACCATCCCGTATAAAAGTGAGGTTGATCACAGCCTGCGGAGCTTGCTGTCGACCTTGGTGAAAAAATTCTTGCCGACATCGACGAAAAGAGCCGGCTGGGGTGATTTTTCGATGCGGATTGAACACCCTGTGGCGAGTTCGCTGTCCTGCTGGCCGTCGAGAACAAGATGGGCGGGCTTGGTGCTCTCCAGGCGGACTTCGAAGGCCCGTTCATGGCTGATGAGGTGGGGCCGCGAGGAGAGCATGTAGGGCGCGAGCGGGACCAGCAGGAATCCTTCGATGCGGGGATCCACAATAGGCCCGCCGGCACTCATGGCATAGGCTGTCGAACCGGTCGGCGTGCTGATCAGGATGCCGTCCGCCCTGAACTGTTCGGCGGCGGTGCCGTCGATCATGATGGTAAACCGCAGCATTTTGGCAGGGCGGGTGGTCACGATGACGGCTTCGTTCAACGCGTTTCCGATGGGAACCCCGTCGAGGGACAGCGCAATACGCATCCGTTTTTCGATACTGTACCCGTGACCCCTGATATGCTCGAAGAAGCGATGCGCTTCGGCCGGTTCGAGATCGGCAAGAAACCCGACCTCCCCCCAGTTGATGCCGATCACGGGAATCTGCCGCTTCAACTGCTGGATGGTCAGGAGCACCGATCCGTCGCCCCCGATGACGACAGCGATGTCGGCCTCGATATCTGAAAAGTCCGTTCCTGCTTTACCGAGCGCCTCCCCGGTGCGCCGTTCGAAGGTGACCCTGTACCCGAGCGTCTCCAGGTCCGCCGCCAGCGCTCCGGTATAGGCAGAAGCCTCAGGATCATCGGGGCGTGATATCAGCACGACGTGCATCATGGTCCTCCTAACGCAGGTATTCGATCACTTTCCGGTGGATGACGCCGTTTGTCGCGACGAGGCATTTCCCGACGGTCACTTCATCGGGAAACAGGATCGTATCCCCGTCGAAATCACTGACAATTCCTCCGGCTTCCTCGCAGATGAGCATGCCTGCCGCGGCATCCGTGATGCGCAGCGTATCCCTCAGATCGATAAAGCCGTCGAGCCTGCCTGCCGCGACATAACAGAGCTCGAGCGCGGATGCGCCCATGAGGCGCCACCGCCGCAGCCGTTGTCCGAGCCTCAAGACCGTGCCGGGATTGAATTTTCTCCCGTAGACGCTCATCGCACTTTCTTCGAGGAGGCGGGTTTTCGATACGGCGATGCGCTCACCGTTGCGGTACGCCCCCCTCTCCTTTTCAGCGTAAAAGGTTTCTCCATGCGCGAGATCCCGCACGTAGCCCCGGATGACCGTGCCGCCTTCGGCATATGCCATGGAGAGCGCATAGAAGGGAATGCCGCCGACAGCATTGTAGGTGCCGTCGATCGGATCGAGAAACAGGGTTCCCGCGCCTTCGCCAAGGTTCGCTTTCCCGCATTCCTCGCTGATCAGGGTGCCGGAAAAGCCGGATTCCCGGAGATACGCGACAACGATATCTTCTGCGACCTGATCGATTTTTTTGGTGGGAGTGCCGTCGGCTCCCATCCTGACATACGCTCCGGCTGCCGGTGTTCCTGCAAGCCCCGCGATCCCCTCTTCGACGCGTCGGGCAGTCTCGTCGCATATACGAAGAAAATCCATCGGATCCACCCTGGTGTACACCCCTTTGGGTTGAATTTATTTAAGGTCATTGAGATATGTAAATAGCGAGACTGATCTCCATGAAAGAACAGACCGAAGTTGGCAAGCTCAAAGAAGGCAGATACGTCGTCATCGATGACGAGCCCTGCAAGATTCTCTCCATATCGATTTCAAAACCGGGAAAACACGGTGCGGCGAAGTCCCGCATGGACGTTGTCGGCATTTTCGACGGCGTGAAGCGATCGGTCGTCAATCCGGTTTCCGCAAAGACGTATGTCCCGATCGTCGAGCGGCGGAGTGCACAGGTTATCTCGATAGCCGGCACCACGCTGCAGCTGATGGATGTGAAGGATTTCGAAATGTTCGAGCTTGAAGTCTCGCAAGAGAAGATCGGCAGCATCGAGGCCGGCATGGAAGTGCCTTATATTGCATCGATGGGTAAACGCAAGCTGGATATTGACTGATACACTTTTTTTATGTACCCGTTTCATACGGCTGCTTTTGCCGATGCCGACACCCCTTTTGACGAGGCACGGTATATCATCTTCGGCGTTCCCTATGACGGGACCACCTCGTACCGGGCCGGCGCCCGCGAGGGGCCGGCTGCAATCCGTGCCGTCTCCTTCAACTTCGAGTCGTATCTGGTTGACTATGACCTCGATTTAGCAGATGTTTCCATCTGCGATGCCGGCGATCTGGACCCGTCCTCGCTTCCCGATGCGGTCGTCGCCGATGTGGAGGCTGCGGTGCGCGGAATATGCCGTGCGGGCAAAATCCCGGTCATGCTCGGGGGCGAGCATTCGATCACGCCCGGGGCCGTCCGTGCGGTGCTGCCCGAATGGTACGTGGTCTGCGATGCCCACCTGGATCTCCGTTCCGAATACGGGGGGACGCCGGACAACCATGCCTGTGCCTGCCGGCGGGTCCTGGAGGACGGGATGTCCAATATCGTCATCGTCGGGGCCCGGAGCGGAACCCGCGAGGAGTACGACATCGCCCGCAGGCTGCACCTCTATACCGCCGATGAGGTCCGCAAAAGGGGAATGAATGTCGTTGCGGAGGAGATTGCGGGCCTGATCGGGGGGGCACGGACGTATCTCTCGATCGATGCCGATGCCATCGACTGCTGCTCTACCCCCGGACTCGGAACACCCGAGCCATTCGGCCTTTCGCCATGGGATGTCCGAACGCTGGTCCGTGCCCTTGCCCCGTCGGTCACCGGCTTTGACTATGTTGAAGTCTGCCCCTGTGATGCCGGGCAGACCGCAGCCGTCGCTGCACGGATCATCCGTGATTTCATCGGGTGCCATCATACCCGCACCAGAGAACGGTGAGCGCGCGGAAATGCCGCCGGAGAGGCGGCAATACAAGAGGGTAACGCCGCAGCAGCGGCGACTATGATGCCAGGTATCGCGACGGCACCATGATATCTATCGCATACGATTCAACGAACCGTGTTGTTATCACGAAGTAGTAGCTCCGTTCGCCTTCGTAGAATTTTTCAACCCATGGCCGGGGATCGTATTCGCTCCAGGCACGGGAGTCCAGCACCCCGGGATTGATGATGCGGACGAAGCGGTTCGGATCGGAAACGTCCATGACCTGGATATTGATGCTCGGGTAGACGTATCCCGGTTCCGTGAGCTCGGAGACGGTGTAGTGCATTTCCCAGTACGGGAACGGGATCGTGATAATCTCGGTTGTGCCGCTCCATTTTCCGTTGATCGTCGCAAAAACGGTAAGATCGTATTTCTGCGGCGGCTGCTGGAACGGGATGTCCGCGGTCGGCTGCGTCTCCGTCATGTTGATCTGGTAGGTCGCCGGATTGACAAACGCCACGCTCTGCACCGTCCCGTCCCAGACCGGCACCTGGGTCGGCGGGGGTGTCGGGGGCCCGACGATCGGGGTTGCTTTCGGCGTGGGGACCGTTGCCTCCGGGGATATGGTGCTCTCTCCCGAAAGCAGGCTGATGCCCCCTTCCTGAAGGGCCGGTTTGACGACCAGCGCCAGTACCAGCACCACGACGATGGATATCCCGACGGCAAGGAGATCCCGTTTCTCCATGGAGAAAGGTTAATACCAGATGCTATTTGAAAGCTTGTATCGTACATCGTTATTGATAACCAATACTGCTAACTCAGTTGAATAAAGTATATATATAATCAGTACCTCACTAGTATTCATGGATATTGGAGGGATCCGATATTCATCTCTATGGAGGCATTGCAATGCGAAAACTGATGAATAAGGATGAAGCATTCACCGGCCTTGAGGCCGCCATCGTGCTGATCGCCTTTGTGGTGGTCGCCGCGGTTTTCTCGTACGTCGTGCTGGGTGCCGGGTTCTTCACAACCCAGAAGAGCCAGGAAGTCGTCTACACGGGCGTGTCCCAGGCGAGTTCCAGTATGGAAATCCTCGGCGATGTCTACGGCATCGATGAGGACAACGATGACGCGATAGAAGATATCCAGTTCACGGTCGGGCTTTCGGCCGGCGGTTCTTCGATTGACTTTACGAAAGTGGTCATCACCTGGAGTACCGCAACCGAAGTCGAGATCATTCCGGCGAACACGACCCTGATCAACGGCACGGGAGATCCTGCCGCCAACACCTGGGTCATTAACGATATCCGGCCGACAACGTCCACCGGGGATGCACTCCTCGAGTCCAATGAGCAGTTTACCCTCAAGGTGAACCTCAACACCGGCCATGAACTTGCGTCCAACGAAAAGTTCAACCTTGAGATCAAACCCTCGACCGGCGCAGCACTCGGTATCAAGCGTACCGGACCTGCAAAAGTTGACAAGGTCAACCTCCTCTACTAAACCGTTTTTTACGGGTGACGAGGCAGGATGATTTCAAACACAAAAATCACTTCGATAAAGAGGGCAACGATGCGAAACATGATGCGCAATGACGAGGCATTCACCGGCCTTGAAGCCGCCATTGTGCTGATCGCCTTTGTGGTGGTCGCGGCGGTCTTCTCGTATGTCGTGCTGGGTGCCGGGTTCTTCACAACCCAGAAAAGCCAGGAAGTCGTCTACACGGGCGTCTCCCAGGCAAGTTCCAGTATCGAAATTCTCGGCGACGTCTACGGCCTGAAGAACGCCACGGCCACCGACATCGACCGGATCCGGTTTACCGTCGGCCTGTCCGCAGGCGGCACCGCGATCGATTTCACGAAAGTGACCATGACGTGGAGCGATGCAAGCAACGTCTACATCCTCCCGGCAGAACCGACGCTGTATGCGGCGGCCACCGATCCCCGTGCGGGATACTGGCGTATCGTCGACATCCAGAACGGTGCGACGACCGACGCGCTGCTTGAAAACACCGAGCAGTACACGATTGTCGCGTTCCTCGGCGACGGCAAGCACCTGGACACGAACGAGAAGTTCAACCTCGAGATCCGGCCGTCCACCGGTGCGGCGCTTGGCATCAAGCGTACCGGCCCTGCCAAGATCGATGCCGTGAACCTCCTCTACTAATCCTTTCTTTTTATCCTTGTGGAAAAGGCGGATTATTAGATAATCAGTTATGATAATCACTAATGTTTATACTCAAAGTATATCGAAATCTTTCCGTATGCCCTCCAAAATGCTAAAATTTCGCAAATTTATTGATTTCTGGCAAAATTTATCCTTCGTTTACCCTGGTCGGTATACGCAACTATTATATAATACTAAAATCAAAAAGATAGTTTGGTATGGCAATTAACCAGTCGCAGGTCGATCACATCATCAGCACCGCCTCGGCCGATGATCCCGAAATAAAAATGCAGCGGCTTCAGGAGGAAGTCGATCTCATCAAGAAATCGATAAAAAAGCTGCTCATCGATATCCGGGAACGGATGAACGAAACCGAGAATCCGTTCATCATTTCGGCCGCGGTGCCGCAGGACAAGGCCCGTCGGTCCCAGAAGCAGGAAGAGGAGGAGGATGAGCCGGCACTGCCTCCCGTGTCGCGTGCCGAAGAGCGGCAGGAGGCAATGCCGCCTGCAGCGCCGCCGCTGCCTCTCCCGCCGATGAACGGATTATTATCGCCGGAAGCGGGCGTTTCCCAGCCCTTCACCCAGCCCACTCTGCAGGAGCGCATGGCCCATGACGAACGGCTGCTCCGTGCGTTGCAGGAAAAACTCGGCGGGATGGAGGAGGAGGCCGGGCGTTCGTCGGAGAAGCTCAAGCTTTCAAAAGTACACCGGCTCTTTGACTGGACCGGGAAAATGGTGAAAAAGTATGGCCATGATCGCCTCGAAATCATGGTTGAAACCTACCGGACGCTTGGATATATCTCCGATGATGCCTGTTCGCAGGTCAAGGATCTGACGCGACTGATGCCGGAAAGCCTCGGCGAACTGCATGAAATCGGTTCGGAGGAGTTCGTCTCGGAACTGTATGCCTTAAACCGGATCCTGGATCCGGCCGATGCTTCGCTTGACCGGGACATGATCGAGGTCCTGATGGAGCAGAAGCGTTCTCCAAAGGCCGGCCGGGGGAAAAAGTCTCCGGGTACCGGTGAATTCGGCGAAGACTGGGCCGATATGCTCGACCGGAGTTGACGAATGTCAAGTGACACCTTCACAACGGCAATTTTTCTTATAACCGCCGTCGTGGCGGCTGCAGTACTGGTTAATGCCTTTTTTCCGGTGATCTATACAGCGACAAGCACCTTCACCTCCTCATCGGCAAATGCCGATGAACGCCTGCGAACCGATGTCAGGATTGTGAACACCTATGCACAGGCCCCAAACGCGAAAATCTGGATAAAAAATACCGGCTCGGTGCGCATCGCCGATGCGGATATCGAGATCGCTGATATCTTCATCGGCCAGCCCGGGGATTTTGATCTCCTGACGCTCAATACCGGCGGCCCGGGATCGGGTGAATGGAACTACGAGATCGTCGGCGATACGAACGGGTACTGGGATGAGGGCGAGACGCTGCGCATCGACGCGAACAGCGCCCTTGTCCCGGGGAGCGGGAGTGTGACGTACTTTCACCTCGTCCTCCCCAGCGGGATAACGCGGTCCAAGGAATTTACAGCGAGCTGATGTCACTATGGGGAGCGCCTCACTGATCGCGTCTGCAATCGCACTCATCCTGCTGATCATCACCGCATACGTGATCGTCGGCGGGACGATCGCGAGCGCGGAGATCATCTCCTATGCACAGGCGGAGCAGGTGATGCAGCAGGAGATCCGCATGCGGACCGCGATCGAGATTGTGGGTGCAAGCCTGACCATGGGAGGCTCTCCGCTGGTGGTGCAGGTCATGAATACAGGAAGCGAACCCGTCGGCTCGCTCGAGAATATGGATGTCTATCTTGCCATGACCGGCGCCCCCACGCACTCCCCCTACGGCAGCGGCACGGGAACGTGGAGAGTTGTATCGTTTGTTCCGGACACGGTCCATCCCGGCCAGCTGGACCCGGATGAAGTACTGACGATCTCCGTTTCCTATGCCGGCGTCACGCCGCCGGCCTGGGTGCAGGTTACGACCGCCAACGGCGTGTATGATTCGGCATATGTCTGAAATACAGGAGTGAGGATGATGGGTAGCGGAATCGGTGATCTGATCGGGGGAAGCGACAAGAAGATTCTCTCGACCGGTAATCCCGAGATCGATAAAAAGCTTGCCGACGGCCTCCCGCTCGAATCGCTCTCGCTGATCGAGGGGGAAAACGATACCGGCAAGAGCGTCATGACCCAGCAGATCATCTGGGGGGCCGTGAAAGCCGGGCTCAATGTCGATCTCTATACGTCGGAGAATACGACGAAGAGCTTTTTGAACCAGATGGAATCGATGAGCCTGGATATCTCCGATTATTTCGCATGGGGCTACCTGCGGCTCTTTCCCATGCACATCACCGGGTTCGAATGGACCAAGGAGGAGATGCACGGGATCCTCCAGCGGATCATCAACCATATCAAGCAGAGCGAGTCGCAGGTCGTCGTTATCGATTCGTTAACGCTGCTCACGGGGTACGCGACACAGGACGATATACTGACGTTCCTGACAAACTGCAAGAACCTCGTCGACCATGGCAAGACGATCCTCGTCACCCTGCATACCTATGCATTCGAGGAGGATACGCTGGTCCGTATCCGGTCGATCTGTGACGCGCACCTCATGATGAAAAAGGCGCTTGTCGGCGACAAGTATGTCATGGTGATGGAAGTCGTCAAAGTGCGGGGTGCGACGAAGACGACCGGGAACCTCGTCTCATTCGAGGTGCATCCCGGGTACGGCATGAAGATCATTCCGATTTCGATGGCACGGGTATAACATGACGTTAAGCGCATCGATCAACCTGCCCTTCAAACCGGAGATCATCGACGAAGGGATCGACTGGTACAACAATATCGATTCGTCGGCACTCTACCGGATGCTGCCGGCGAACGCCAGGGAGTACGTGACCAAGAGCCCCCACCTGCTCGAGTACCTCCACATGTTTCCGGTCAACGAATTCGGCATTCCGCTCTTTTTCTCCGAGCTCAAGCGGGACCTGAAGGGGATGGAAAGCCCGAACCTGATCTATCCCATCAACGACATGACCTTCATCCACATCTTTCCGGACCAGAACGATGTCCGGAATTATTACATCCCGATCGAGCCGTCGTTCCTGCACAGCGTGGCTGAAGCCATGCCTGCCGTCGAGCGCAAGCTCGTCGAGCTGATCGACGCCCTCGATGAGGATCCCATCACGGACGAGGAGCGCACCCGTGTCTTAAAGCGGGTCATCCGGCAGGCCGTCTATATCACCCGGCCGGGGGAATCGGCGGAAGCCCTGCTCGGCGGCGAGGTGGAGAAGAAGGACCTGAAAGGCCGGATCATGGATTTCATGAGCAAGGACCTCAGCCTTGCAAAGAAGGACGATGATACAGGCGGAAAGGCAACCGTCCTGTCGGACGGGAGGGTGGTGCTCAACCAGCAGGAGTTCGCCTCGCTCGAGTACCTCCTCATCAGGGACAAGATCGATATGGGGATCTTAAAGCCGTTCCTTGACGACCACTATATCGAGGATATTACCTGCGACGGCGTCGGCCCCATCTTTATCGAGCATAAGATCTTCAAAGGCCTGAAATCAGCCGTTGAATTCAGGAATACCAAGGAGATCGACGATTTTGTCATCAAGATGGCGGAACGGATCAAGCGCCCGCTGACCTACCGGAACCCGATCGTCGATGCGACGCTCCCCCAGGGGTCGCGTATCAACATCGTGTACGGAACGGAAATCTCGAAGCACGGCAGCAACTTCACCATCCGTCAGGTGGCGGAAGAGCCTGCCAGCATCCTGCAGCTGATCGAATGGAAGACGACCGACTACCTGGTCGCCGCCTACCTCTGGATCTGCATCGAGTTCGGGATGTCCCTCTTTATGAGCGGCGAGACGGCGAGCGGCAAGACGACCAGTCTGAATGCCATTACCACGTTCATCCCGCCGGAAAACAAGATCGTGACCATCGAGGACACCCCGGAACTGACGGTTCCCCACAAAAACTGGAGCCGCGAAGTGTCCAAGGGCAAGGGATCGGGAGAAGGCGACGGTGCGGATGTGACCATGTTCGATCTCTTAAAAGCCGCCCTCCGCCAGCGCCCCAACCAGATCCTCGTGGGTGAAATCCGTGGCGGCGAAGGTGCCGTGGCATTCGGCGCCATGCAGACCGGCCACCCCGTCATGAGCACGTTCCACGCGGCGACAGTGGAAAAACTGATCCAGCGTGTCTGCAGCGAACCGATCAGCATCCCGAAATCGCACGTCGACAACCTCAACATCGTCATCATCCAGAGTGCCGTCCGGCGCCCCGACGGCGGCATGGTGCGGCGGATGCTCTCGATCAACGAACTGGTCGGGTACAACCCGGAAACACAGGGATTCTCGTTCGTCGCGATGTTCGTCTGGGACCCTGTCACGGACACGTTTACCTGGACCGGGAAGGGCAGCAGTTACCTGCTCGAAAACAAGATCGCAACCATGCTGGGCATTCCCGAGAACCGCCGCGCGGAGATCTATGACGAAGTCGAAAAGCGCGCCCGGATTCTTGAACGGCTCCATAAGGCCGGTTATACGGGATTCTGGGATCTCTACCATATGATGACCAAGATCAAGAAGCAGGGCCTCTTAAAGATCGAGATATAGCGTATGTTTGAAGCCTTCGCCGACTCGCTCCGCCAGAAAAACGGCGGGATCCTCCCGTTCGAGGAACAGATCGCCACGTTCACCCGGTATATCGCACAGATTGCCGAGAACAAGAAAATGGGCGGCGATATCCTCTTCATGATGACCTATATGGCGTCCATCACCACCGCCCAGGTGACCCGCCCGGAGATCTTTGCGTATACCGCCGTCCGGAAGGAGTACGTGACGTCGCGGTATGTTGAACGGATCGAGTTTTTTGTCAAGCGATGGAATTACAGCTATTCCGAGGCGTTGCGGGTGATAGCGGAGCGAATAAGCAACCCGATGCTGCGGAGCATGCTGAACCGGTACGCAAATGCCACGGATTCCGGCGTGCCCGACGATGAGTTCCTGCGCCTCGAACTCTCGACCGTGCGGAGCGTCTACCGCAACAACTTCGAGCAGGGCATCGAGATGCTCAAAAAATGGGGCGATGCCTATATCGCGATGATGCTCTCGGCCACGATCGTCGGCATCATCATCATGGT
>JAAEEQ010000037.1 GCA_013415665.1 Methanomicrobiales archaeon | reverse complement strand
GTCGAGGCGTGCATCCCCGCGACCCGCCCCACGGCATCGCTTGAAAACAGCGCCCGGCAGGCCGAAAAAATTCTGGTGCTGGACGGATGCGCCGACTGCTGCGGGAGGAAGAAACTGCAGGCCCTCGGGATCGATCCGCACATCCACCTGATTGCGACTGACACCGGCATCGAGAAGCGCGGCATGGATGAGCCGCACTACGGGGAGATCGAACGCCTGGCCGCCGCGTTGCTGGAGGCGATCGGCCAGTGAAATGCGACCTCTGCGGGAAGGAGGCCGCCCGTCTCGTGCGGGTGAACCACCCGGATTTCCGCATAATCCGCATCTGTGAAGAATGCCACCGGCGGGAACACGACCGGCTGCTGCCCCTGCCCCCCGATCGGAGCTGCGGCTGTTGCGGCTGGTAGGCGGCGCTGCAACTATCCGCACAGGCGTCCCGGCATACTGCCATACGGAGGAAGCATGAAACGACACATCACGCGAAACAATCGCTCGCCTAAAACCCGGTCGCTATACCTGCTGCTCGTCATTGCCGCCGCCGCAGTCCTCGCCACCGGGTGCACCGGCAGCGACGCACCGGAGAACCGCCTGTCATCGGAAGTCGGCTACACCGGAACGAATGTTGAGAAGGTCGAGCTCTACCATTTCTATGGCGCGAACAGGTGTGTTTCCTGCATGATGCTGGGAGATCTTGCGGAACAAACCGTGAATGCCTACTATGCACAGGAGCTCCTGTCGGGAAGGCTCGTCTTCGAACATATTGACATGGAGATGCCTGAAAACCGCGGGATCGTCGAGCAATACGGGCCGACCGGATCGTCCCTCTGGATAGGCATCCACGATGCGCAGGGGTTCTACAAGGAAGAACTGCTCGGCCCGTGGTACATGCTCGGCGACGAGGAGAAGTTTTCGGCATACATCAGAATCGTCATCGACCAGCAGCTGGCATAGGAGACCGGTTCATGGACATCATGGGATTCATGCAGACGATGGGGATGGGCGGCGTCCCGCTCGTCGCCGCCTTTTTCATCGGGCTGATGACCGCGATGAGCCCGTGTCCGCTTGCCACCAACATCACCGCCATCGCCTACGTCTCTCGCCGCGTTGGCAACAGCCGACGCACGCTCCTGGTGGGATCGCTCTACGCTGCAGGGAGGGCCGTTGCATACGTCGCCCTCGCAGCGGCGATCGTGTATGCGGGGCTCAATATACAGGCCGTCTCCTTCGTTCTCCAGGACTACGGCGAGATGCTGCTGGGGCCGCTGCTGCTGATCCTCGGCATCCTGATGCTCGATATCGTCGATATCGGCCTGCCGGGAGGGGGCAGGCGGCTCGCGCCGTTCATGGAGATGCTTTCAGAAAAGGGTGAAGCAGGGAGTTTTCTCCTCGGGATGCTGTTTGCGCTCAGTTTCTGCCCTTTCAGCGCCGTACTCTACTTCGGCATGCTCATCCCCATCGCCTTACAAACCGGCGATGCCCTCCTTGTGCCCGGCGTGTTCGGTATCGCAACGGCACTGCCCGTGATTGTGGTTTCCGTCCTGCTCGTCCGCGGCGTCGGGCAGGCGGCACGGCTGCTGCAGCGGGCCCAGACGGTCGATTTCTGGGTGAAAAAAGCCGTTGCTGCGGTATTCATCGGGATTGGCATGTACTCCGTTGCGAATGCCTGGCTGGTTTGATCAGCCTGCAAATCCTTCGCCGCCCGCCCGCTGAGGGGGGTCAGAAAGATTTATGGGACACAGAATTATTCAGGTGGTGGGTATACAATGAAAAAAAACGTGAGAGATGCACTGCTCGCCTTGACAGGTGGAATTGGGTTTTTATTTTTATTTGCAGGAATATTTTTGCCGCAACTGGATTTCGTCTATGGCCTCTTCGCGGCTCTTGCCTGCTGGATCGCCACCGGCGTTCTGAAAGCATACTTCGGAGATGAAAAAGAGTAAGTGGTTTCCTTCGGATCCCTGTTTTTACCTCATCACGATCAGCCCGAAAGCCGTACCGCCGAACGGCAGCAGGCCTGACAGTCCCGTCAACCAAAAGCAGCTCCATATACTCAGGACATCTGGGCATCTTGCAGGCCATTTCCTGCAACACCTATATACACGGCCAACATCTGTTGGCAGGATGAACCGGATACAATCCCACGTTCAGGGTACAACGATCACACGGGGCATCGGCTTTGCGCTGTATGCGTTCCTGACGACGTATTTTCTCGCCATAATCCTGTTCGGGCGGCAGACCGGGTGTACGGCGATACTTCTGGCCGGCGAAGCACTGGCCGGCATCGTGCTCGGGGCCGTGTTTATACAGCGCGGATATCACTGGAAAACGCTGTGCCTGCCCTGCACCATCGCCGTTCTGCTCTCGATTGGCACAGCCGTCCTGGCTGCTGTTGCCGGCAGCTGCATTATCCATGCGCCGTCACCGGTTCCGTGATATAAACGGATAGCGCACTCGGTGCCTCAATCCCGAAATGCTCCTGCAGCCGTTTCCTCGTCAAGGGCCCGCACAAACCACTCGAGCACCTGATGTCGCCTTTCGGCAAGCTCACGGGCACTTTCGGTATACATCCGGTCCTGCAGGTTCAGGAGCTTGTCGAGGATATGATCGCGGGCGTCCCGGATATCGCCGCCGGTTTCGCCTGCCTGCATGAACGTCCGGGCGATGCCGGTTGCCCCCATCGCGTCGAGCTTGTCGGCGTCCGAGAGGATCATCGCTTCAAGGGTTGCCGGTTTCGCGTCCGACCGGTAGCGGTGCGTCGCGACGGCATGGACAATCGCGGTAATGTGCCCGTCGTCGTAGGAGAGTTCCCGCAGGAAGTCCCCGGCGATGCGGGCCCCCTCAATTTCGTGCGGGATGCCGGTCGCCGCTTCGGCGGGCCGTGCTATGTCGTGGAGCAGGGCGGCAGGAAGCAGGACTGCCGGATCGGCACCTTCACGCCCCCCGAGAATTTCGCAGAGGCGGGCGACCCGGAGGGTATGGTCGTAGCCGTGCGATCCCGATTCCCGGAACCGGGTTTTCACGAAGGCCCGTATTGCACCCAGCGTCGCTTCCGTCGCCTTATCCATACCTGATACTCTGGGAAGGCCGCTCCGATATACCTGCGGTTTTTGTGGGTGCGATTCTCCTCCCGGGAAGGCGGGTCCTCCGTTGCAGTCCGGCAGCCTTATTGGCCACCTTCAATCCGGCGGACGACCAGGACCGGCTGGTTCGCATGGCGGATAACGTTCTCGGAAACGGATCCCAGCAGGAACTGGGTTATGTTGCTCCGGCCGTGGGAGCCTACGACGATGAGTGAGGTATGTTCCGCATCCGCGACCCGGACGATCTCGGTGGCGGGAATGCCGTCGATGAGGTGCGCTTTGACGGAGAGCCCTGCATCCTCAAGCCACCGCCGGACTTCGTCCAGCTTGGCCTCGGCGTTTTTCCGCATCATGCCAAGCAGCTCGGCCTCGTATTCCCCTTCGGCCGCGGCAAATCCTGCCGGCTCCGCAAGCAGCACATGCGCCTCCCGCTGGTCGATCACGTGGAGGAGCACGACCTCCCGGCATCCCGCGTCCTTCAGCCGGCGGACATAGTCCATCGCCCGGGCGGAAGTCTCGGAGAAGTCCGTTGCAAAGAGTATGGTTTCAAAGAGCATGGGATCATTCCACGGTACCCCGATCGTCCGCGGGAATGATAAGTGCTTGCAGGGCGCCTGCGCCGTGCCGGCTGGCGCCTGCATGCCGCCCCGTCACCCGAAGGTCTGCGACCACCGGTAAAAGACCTGTTCCGCATCTTTTCCGCGGATCGAGTGCATGATGTCGTTTCGCAGGTCTTTCGTATCGGGATACATCCGGTCGCTCCACCAGTAGCCGTAGGAAAATACGCCGTCGACGGCGTAGTCGCCATTGTAGAGGGCCCGGAACAGGCCTTCATACCCGGGCGCCTGTTCCCGCCAGTCCATTGAGTTCCCGAAAGAGACATCGTGAAAATGCCGAAGCACATAGCTATTTACCTCTCCGGAAAAGAGATAGTATACAGGAGTCAGGGAGAGCCCCATGCCGGGTGAAATTGCCTTTCAAAACGGCCGGTCCGGCAATCCGGTTCAAACAGACAGTCTTTTCACACTACGCTCCGACATGTGTTGAAACACCCGAGGGATTACCATGTGCATTGCAGTCCCGGCAGAAGTGCTGGAAATAAAAGATGGCAACATCGGCGTCGTCGATTATGGCGACCTGCGGCAGGAAGTGCGCCTCGATCTGGTTGATGTAAAGGTCGGGGAGTTCGTGCTCGTCCACGTCGGATTCGCCATTCAGAAACTCAGCAGAGAAGAAGCGCTCCAGACCCGCGAGATCTTCCGACAGGTCTACGCCGCGATGGAGGAGTGATGCACGAGTACAGCATCGCGTACGATATCTATGCCACGGCGCGCCGTGCCGCGCTCGACCACGGCGCAACCGAGGTGACGAAGGTCCACGTCGATATCGGCGAGATGTCGATGGTCAATCCCGAGCAGGTCATCTTCCTGTTCGGCACGTTCGGCGAGGAAGATTCGCTCTTTGCGAAAACCGTGCTCGAATGCAGGAAGGTGCCGGTGAAGGCGCGGTGTGCATGCGGGTACGAGGGAACCGAACGGTATGTCTGCCCCCGGTGCGGCAAACTTCCGGAAATCGCCGAAGGGCGTGAAATTGTCGTAACAAACATTGAAATCGAAACGGGTGAAGCATGAAAGTCTCCCTGATGCACGGTGCCGGCGGAGAGGTCATGGGCGAACTGCTCCAGACCCTCACAAGGTTTACCCGGAACAATGCCGGCGGAATCGGTCTCGAAGCGCTCGACGACGGGGCGGTCATCCCGATCGGCGGACAGAATATCGTTTTTACCACGGACTCGCACGTCGTGCACCCGATCTTCTTCCCCGGGGGCGATATCGGACGGATCGCCGTCTCGGGAACGATCAACGATCTGGCGATGATGGGCGGCAGGCCGATAGCGCTCTCCTGCGGCATGCTCATCGAGGAGGGGTTCGACATCGCCGACCTGGAGCGGATCGTCGCCTCGATGGATGCAGCGCTCGCAGAGGCAGGTGCGGCGCTGGTGACCGGGGACACGAAAGTGCTCGAAAAAGGGGCGCTGGACGGCATCGCCATCAACACGGCGGGCATCGGGATTGCAGAGCGCCCTATACGTGACAGCGGGCTTTCCCCCGGGGATGCCATAATCGTCTCGGGAACGCTCGGCGATCACGGCCTTGCCATCATGGCGCACCGCGAGGGATTCGACCTCGGGGAACAGATCCTCTCCGACGTGGCCCCCCTCTGGGGGCTTGTCGAGACGGCACTGGGGGCGGGTGCAATCCATGCCATGAAAGATCCGACCCGCGGCGGATTTGCCAACGCCATCAATGAAATGGCACGCAAGAGCGGCGTCGGCGTCAGGATCCGCGAAGAGGCGCTGCCGATCCGCAGAAATGTCAGGAGTGCAGCCGAGATGCTCGGCATCGATCCCCTCGAAGTCGCGAACGAAGGCAAGGTCGTGATGGGCGTGGCCGCCGAAGATGCCGAAAGCGTTCTTGAGGCGCTGCGCAGCCACCCATACGGCAGGGACGCTGCCATCATCGGTTCGGTCATTGAAGGGCGCCATGTCGTCATGGAAACCGCAATCGGTGGAGAACGGTTTATCGAAGCGCCAATCGGCGATCCCGTCCCCCGCGTCTGCTAGGTTTTTACGGGGAAAGCCTGACCGCCAAAACATCACTTTTTTCACTGCAAACGTCGGAATGCTCCATGCTCCGGGAGAGGCGGATGGCACCGACAGAGATGATCGAGATCCGGCGGGTAGGGTCATGGGACGTCAATGAAATAGCCGGGCTGTATCGTGAAGGCGGATGGTGGCGCGATGAATGGGATCCGCAGGGCCTTGCCGATCTGATCCGCGGTAGTTTTGCCTTTTTCGTCGCTGTCGAGCCCGGGGGCAGTGCGGTAGGCATGGGAAGGGTGATAGCGGACGGTGTTTCCGACGCGTATATCCAGGATCTCGTTGTCGGATCGGCGTATCGCGGGCGCGGCATCGGGGATCGGATCCTCGGTTCATGCGTTACGGCATGCCATGAGGCGGGAATAACCTGGATCGCGCTCATCGCCGAGCCGGATACCGAAAGATTTTACCAGTCGCGCGGGTTTGTGGTGATGGAACACTATACACCGATGAAATTCGGCGGAGATGACCACCCATGCTCTCAATAGACGATTTTTTACCCGTTTCCATCAGTGACCGCGACCTTTTCGTCCGCCATTACGCGAAATATCCCCAGGACCACAGCGACAATTCGTTTACGAATATGGTCTGCTGGAACCACTACGCCGGATACCGGTACGCCAGAATAAAAAGCAGCATTGTCCTTGCCAGCACCGTCGAGGGGGAAACATCGTTTCGGCCGCCCATCGGGCCGAGGGATCCCGATCTCCTGCGGGAGGTGCTGCGGCTTGCGGCACGCGAAGGCGCCGAGAAACCGCTCCATATCTTCAGCAACGCCATGAAGGAATGGATCCAGCAGCAGTATCCCGCTCTGGTCCTGTATCCGGATCGCGATTATGCAGACTATGTCTATGCAACGACCGACCTCGCCCAGCTGCCGGGGAAAAAATACCTCTCCATCCGGCGGCAGCTCAATAAATTCAGAAAGAACTGCGATTACGTCATCGAGCCGATCAGCCGTGAGAATTTCTGCGAAGTACGGGAATTCCTCGCAAAATGGTGCGAATGGAAACACTGCGACGAATCCCCCGTACTGGCATATGAAAAGGATGCCGTGCTCTTTGCCGTCGACCATTTCTTTGAGCTGGGTGTATCGGGGATTACCGTCCGTGTCGACGGCGGCATCACCGGGATGGCAATATACGACGAATTGAGCAGGGATGCCGCCGTTGTGCATTTCGAAAAAGGCCTGCCCGATTGCGAAGGGATCTACAAGGAGGTCAACCAGGCAACCGCACAACAACTCCTGGACCGGTACCGGTATGTCAATCGCGAGTCCGACTTAGGCATTTCCGGGCTCCGGGAGGCGAAGATGCGGTATCACCCCGACCATCTGGTCGAGGTCTGGTATGCAAAGAAAGAAGAGATTCGGATCTGATATGCAATCACATGGCATTGCAGCGCAGGGGACCACCCCGGCTCTGCGGGGATGACGCATGACACCCGGACCTGATCTGCTCATAAAAAATGTGACCCTGCCGGACGGCAGAATTGCCGATGTCAGTGTCGCAGACGGTGTTGTCTCCCATATCGGTGCCGGCTTGCGCGCCGATATCGTCATCGAAGGAAACAGGCGCCTCTGCCTCCCGGGCGGGGTGGACATGCACGTCCATATGCGGGGCGGGCCCCAGTCTGAAAAAGAGACCTGGTCAAGCGGATCGAGAAGCGCCCTTGCAGGCGGCGTCACGGTCGTTATCGACCAGCCGAACCAGGTCCCGCCGGTCAGGAATCCCCCCTCCTTCCAGGCACGCCGCGAAGAAGCAGAGCGGGAATCACTCTGCAATTTCGGCATCAACGGCGCCGTTCGTCCCGATGCCGATATCGAAGGGCTCTGGCGCGCCGGCGCCACGGCATTCGGCGAAACATTCGCGGCGGCTTCGAGCTATGGCGAGGCTGTCGGGTACGATGCGCTTGCCGCACTCCTGCGGCGCATCCGGCCGCTCGGTGCGCTGGTAACCATCCATGCCGAAAAAGTCCGGGAGGGGCAGGACGTTTCGCTCTCCGTTCATAACGCCCTGCGCACCGGCACCGGCGAGGCGGAAGCCGTCAGCGAGGTCGCGAACCTCAACCCTGAAGGAGGGGCGCTGCATTTCTGCCATCTCTCGTGCATCCATGCGATCGATGCGGCCTGCGGATCCATCGAGGTGACGCCGCACCACCTGTTTCTCTCCTATGAAATGTTTGCGGACAGTGACGGCCGGGGGAAAGTGAATCCGCCCCTCAGGAGCGAGAAGGCGAGGAAAAAAGTCTGGTCCCGCTGGGAGCGCATCGATGTGATCGCATCCGACCATGCGCCCCACACCAGATCGGAGAAGAATGGGGCCTTCCCCGGGGTTCCGTCCGGAATACCGGGCGTGGAAACAATGATCCCGCTGCTGCTTGCCGCAGTCTATGAACGCAGGATCAGCCTTGCCTCGGTCGTTGAAAAAACCTCCTCCACGCCAGCCCGGCTGCTGGGGATGAAGGCTCCCGGCTGTCGTCCCGGCTGCCGGGCGGACCTCGCGCTCTACCCGGAAGAACCCCGGCCGGTCGATCCCGACGCACTCCACAGCCGCGCCGGCTGGTCGCCGTATGCGGGCATGCCGGCGGTCTTTCCCGATATCGTGCTGGTCAGCGGCGATATTGCATTCGACAACGGCGATTTTTCCGGCAACCGCGGGGCCTGGCTCCCGGGGCGTGGGTATTTAGGGGATCACACGCAGAAATAGTACTGCCGATACAGCGCATTGTATAGGTCCCCGGGTGATCGATTGACAGATGTCTGGAAATGATCCACGGGACAACCCCGGTGCGCGACAGGCACCGCCCGGCAGGGTAAAAACGGGTGATGGTTACGGCACCATGCCACAGATGATCCCTGTTTGTTAATGCCGGGCGACATTGCCATAGCCATGACATCCTTTTCCGACGCGATATCCGACACCGATGAGGGCGTGATAATCGCAATCGAAGTCTCGGCAGGAGCAAAACAGAACCGGTTCCCCGCAGGATGGAATCCCTGGCGGCGCACCGTCCAGTGCCAGGTGTCCGCACCCCCGGTCGGGGGGAAAGCGAACCGGGCGATCATCGATGTTGTTGCAACGGCAACCGGCATTGCGAAGACACGGATCCGGATCGTTGCCGGAGCATCCTCAACCCAGAAAAAAGTCCTCATAACGGGAATTTCCCGTGAAGAACTCCTGTTGTGTCTTCCGGAACCGAAGGATTGAAGAAAAGCCGGTTTTTTTGGCACGTGCGGCAGGTGGATTCGTTTATATAATTGCAATAGCAATATGCATCTGCCCTATGTACAGGTTTATTCATTATCACCGGCATTTCGCTCATTACATGCATAAACCTGGAGGTGACAGTGATGTATTCACCGGAAACTACCAAGTACCTTATTCATATTTACCTCGAGGCCGAGGGGGTGGTCGAGAAGTCTGATGTCGTCGGCGCCATTTTCGGCCAGACGGAAGGGTTGCTCGGCGAAGACATGGATCTGCGCGACCTGCAGAGAACCGGAAGGGTCGGGCGGATCGACGTCCAGATAACGAGCAAAAAGGGGGAGACGAAAGGAGAAATCCTCATCTCTTCGTCGCTTGACAAGGCCGAGACGGCGCTGCTTTCCGCCTCTCTCGAAACGATCGATCGCGTCGGTCCCTGCAATGCGCGGGTGACGGTCGAACGGATAGAAGATATCCGTATCACCAAGCGGCGCAAGATCATCGACCGTGCCAAAGAGCTCCTCCTTGAGCACTTCGACGAGGGGTCCATCAACTCCAACGAGCTTCTCGACATCGTCCGCGAATATACCCGCATTGAAAAGGTCGGCGTCATCGGCGAGGAAAAACTACCTGCAGGGCCGAATGTTCTCGACTCGGATGCCATCATCATCGTCGAGGGCCGCGCCGATGTCATCAACCTGCTGCGGTACGGCATCAAGAATGCCGTGGCGGTTGAAGGCACCAAAGTGCCGGCAACGATTGTCCGCTTATGCGAGAGCAAGACGGCGACGGCGTTTCTCGACGGGGACCGCGGGGGAGACCTGATCCTTTCCGAACTGCTCCAGGTCGCCGACATCGACTTCGTTGCTTTTGCCCCCCGCGGCAGAAGCGTCGAGGCGATGTCCCGAAAAGAGATCATCAAATCCCTCCGGAACAAGGTGCCGGTCGAGTTCATCGCCGAACAGAAGCGTGATGTGGAGAAGAAGAAGTTCACTCCCTCCCAGGGCGTGCCGCCTGCCATTGCCGTCGGGGAAGACGTGAGGAACAATATCCCCGAACCGGAGCCCAGGACGGAGGCGCGGGCACCTCCCGAGCCGGTAACCCTCCAGGACCACATATCCCAGGTCGACGGGCATCATACGGCACGGTTTCTCTCGCCCGAATTCACCCTTGTCCATGAATCCGCGGTGGATGATGTCGAACGGTCGATCGAGGGGATCGGCGGGGATGTTGCAGGGATTGTACTTGACGGTGTTGTGGACCAGCGCATGCTCGACCTCATCGCGGGCAGGGGGATGGAATTTGTCGCAGCCAGGGATTTCGTCGGCATCATAAAAAGGCCGGTATCGACCCGTCTGCTGCGGATGCATTAAATTCTCGGAGCACCTATCTATGAACAATCACTTTTCCTGTGGTAACTGAGAGGACGTGGATGCTATGCACAAAGAGGAACTGATAACGCTTCACCAGGTAATGGCAGAGATCAAGGACTTTTTTGAGGCTAAAAATCCAAACGCATCGTTTTCTGAGTATTATTCCCTGAAGGTGGAACCGGGCCAGCTGCATAAAAGCAAAATGGAGCACAAACATGCAATTTTTGTGCTCGGGCAGGAAATTGCCCAGGCGATGACGGAAGTTGAATATTCCGCATCCAGCAGGATTGCCGCCCGCATGCGGGAATTAACCCAGAAAACCCAGAAAGAGATTGAATATCTTCATTAATTTCGTATTTATCCCCGTGTATAATCACGGTGCCGTTCGATGAGGAATTCCGCGAGATATGCAGGGATAGGAACACCCATGCAGTGCCAGTTCGGGGTACCGTTGACCTCCAGCACGGTGTATTCCCCGTCTTTTTCCAGCAGATCAACGCCGCAGTAATCGATCCCGATTGCGCGGGCGGCATTGCCGGCAATGTCGGCCATAGCCGGATCGATCTCGACCGGCCTGCCCGTGCCGCCCTGGTGGATATTGTGGGCAAACGTATCGGACTGCCGCACAATCGCCCCGCGGGCTTCTCCGTCGATGACAAAAACCCGGTAATCGCGATCGTTGTCGACGTACTCCTGCAGGTACCACGGCGGGCTGCCGAGTTCGTCCATCCGCTCGAAGGGAAAGATACCGTTGCCGTCAAAACCATACAGCGGTTTGTAGACGCCCCTGCCCACGCGCCTGACAAAGGCATCCGCGGCGGATCGCGATGACGTGAAGATGGTCTCCGGCGTCGGGACGCCGTGGCGCATCAGCAATGCCGAGGTGCGGGCCTTGCTTGCACAGGTTGCTATCGCATCGGGCGTATTGACGACCCGGTTTGCGAGCGCGAGCACGTTGAGTATTTCAAACTGGGCGCTGTCCTGCTTCATGCCGCAGACCCAGATGAGATCCCCGGCGATGTCGCAGTGCAGCGGCTCGACGGCATCCGGATCCAGCAGGGCATATTCCGCACCGCGTCGTTGTAGTTCGTGCATCACCATGCCGGTTGAATTGTCGCCGGGGGTGTCGGTGGGTTTTGCGATAATGCGAATCATCGGGCGGCCTTCTTTTCGGGTACGTTTGGCGGTATCCCTAGATGAATCACTCGTTTTTCGTCCCGCCGGCGACCTGAACAATTATATCGGCAGGTACCTACACTCGTGTATGCGCTATTACGAACACCCCGAATCGTTCCTTTCCTATGCGGAGGTTGTGCCGGCAGTGGAGGAGGCGTTTGCAAACCACTGCGAGGGGGAGGTGCTAATGCCCCCGAAGGTCTACATCACGTTCCCTGACGGTGATTTCCGGACCATGCCCGCCTATATCCCGGCACTGGACATCGCCGGGGTCAAGATCGTCAAGGTTCACCCCCATAACCGAGCAGCAGGATTGCCGACGGTCATGGCGCTGACGGTGGTG
>JAAEEQ010000036.1 GCA_013415665.1 Methanomicrobiales archaeon | reverse complement strand
CCGATCTTCGATGCCTGCTTCACGGTCCATTTCAGTCTTTTCAACTGAATGCGTTCGAGTTCGGCGCCTGTAGCGGTCTCCATCTCCCTGTTCCAGAACATCCTGACCTATGGTATGCCATGTCATGGCATAATAATTCCCCCGGAAAACATTTTTTTCCGGCACCGCCACGATCTCTCTGATGAAAACCGTCATCGCGCTCGGAGGAAACGCCATTCTCCTGCGGGGGGAACGCGGCACGGCCGAAGAGCAGTTCGGCCACGTGGCGGGGGCCGCCCGGATGATTGCACCCCTCATCGCCCGGGGCGATCCCGTGCTTATCACCCACGGGAACGGCCCGCAGGTGGGCGATATCCTCCTGAAAAACGAATGCGCACGCGACACGCTTCCCCTCATGCCGCTGGATGTCTGCGGGGCGGAGAGCCAGGGCATGATCGGGTACATGATCCAGCAGAGCCTGGAGAACGAGCTTTCCGCACTCGGCGTTGCCCGCCCTGTCATCTCGCTCGTCACGCAGACGCTGGTCGACGAAACGGATCCCGCGTTCGCCCGCCCCACCAAGCCCATCGGGCCGTTTTATCCGCCCGGAGAGGCGGCACGGATGCGTGAGGAGCGGGGATGGCAGATGGCGCCCGCCGATCCGGCGGCATCGGCCTTCCGGCGTGCCGTCCCCTCGCCCGACCCGAAGGCAATCATCGAGCACCCGTCGATCCGCACGCTGGTCGACGAGGGGTTCGTCGTCGTTGCCGGGGGCGGGGGCGGCATCCCCGTCTGCCGGAGCGCGGAAGGCCGGCTGTACGGCGTGGAGGCGGTCGTCGACAAGGATCTCGCCGCCCAGCGGCTGGCAACCGGGATCGGGGCCGATCTGCTGCTGATCCTCTCCGATGTCGATGCCGCATACCTCCGGTTCGGCAGCCCCGATGCCGCCCCGATCGGCCGTATCCGGGCGGGCGAGCTCGAAAGGCTCGCAGCCGACGGGCATTTTCCGGAAGGGAGCATGGGGCCCAAGATCCGTGCCTGCATCAGGTTTGTCAGGGCGGGCGGTTCCTGTGCGGTGATAACCTCGCTTGCCGGCATCACCGCCGCCCTTGCCGGCACCGGCGGCACCCGCGTCGTGCCGTAAGGCCATCGCTGGTATCATAAACGATAAGATCAAACGCTTTTTATACGAAACCGCCCCGCCTGTGGGGCGGGAACACGGAGCCATGACGATGCGCATCCTGCTGGTGGACCCCGACGACGCCTTCTCCCGCCTTGCCGCCCGCTTCTTTGTCGAGCACCGGGACGAGGTGGTCCTCGCGGCGTCAGCGGACGAGGCCTGCGAAAAGGCCGCATCCTCGCCCCCCGATGCCGTCGTTACCGAGCTTTCGCTGGCCGATGACGGGGACGGCACCGCCCTGATTGCGCGTTTGCGGGAATCGGGAGCCGCAGTGCCGGTGATCGCCTACGCCCGCCGGGCGGCCGCCGACGATATCGTCCGGGCGGTCGATGCCGGCGCCGATGCCGTGCTGGTCAAAAGCCGCGATCCGGTGGTGCAGTTTCCCGCACTCCTGCGCCGTATCCACGCCGTCTGCCGGCGCCGGAACGAGGAGCGCAACGCCTGCGTCCGGGACGTGCTCGAGGGCATCTCCCAGTCCGTCTTCGAGGTGTCGGACGACGGAAGCATCCTCCATGCCAACCGGCATGCGTCGATGGTATTCGGGACGCAGCCCGAAAATCTCCAGGGCACGGCGCTCCGGAGCCTGATCGCACCCGATGACCGGGACCGTTTTACCGATCACCTCTGGTGGGCGAAGAACCGGGAGGAGAGCGGCGAGGGGGAATACCGGGCCGTCCGTGGTGACGGAAGCCTTTTCTGGACGCTTTTTTCGTTTTCACGGGTTCTGTCCGCCGGTGCCCCGGGGCTCCGGTGCGTCGCGGTCGACATCACCCGCAGAAAGGAGATGGAAAAGGCGCTCCTTGAAAACGAGGAGCGCCTCAATCTCGCCATTGAAAGCGCTAATTTCTATATATGGGACTGGGATCTCGAAACCGGCGCCATCCAGAGCACCGGCCACGGCGGGACACCCGCACCGCCGCCCTTTGAGCAGATGCAGGGGCAGGTGGAGCTGATCGAAGGGCTGATCCATTCCGATGACCTGCCCGGCCTGATGAAGCGTGCCCAACGGCATTTCGTCGAACGGACCCCGAATTTCGAGGCACGGTTCCGCGTTCGGGGCGAGGACGGCAGCTGGCGCTGGATCCAGATGCGGGGCCGGATCATCGCCCGCGACGACCGCGGCCATCCTGCCAAGATGACGGGCATCTATCATGACGTGACCGACGAGGTGAACCGCGAGCGGTTCACGAGAGAGCAGGCGGCGCAGTTCCGGACCCTCTTTTACAACATGAACTGCGGCGGTGCCATCTTCAAGGCGGTCGACGGCGGCCGGGACTTCGTGGTGACCGACATCAATTACGCGGGCGAGATGATCGAGGGGCGAAAAAAGCACACCCTTGCAGGAAGGGGCATCCGCGAGCTCTACCGGGGCGAGGAGCTCTCGCTCCTCTACGAAGCGATGCTGCAGGTCTGGCGGACCGGCAAACCCCGGCAGGTCGACCGGCTGCTCTTCACGCACGGCAAGGCGCACCAGTGGCGGGAGTACTACTTCTACTACCTCCCGACCGGCGAGATGATCGCGATCTACAACGACATCACCGATCTCGTCAACCGGCAGAAGGCGATGCTCTCGTCGCTGAAGGTGAAAGAGACGCTTATCAAGGAGATCCATCACCGTGTCAAGAACAACCTGCAGGTGATCGCAAGCATTCTGAAGCTGCAGGCGATGCGCACCGAAGACCCCGGTGCGATCGACGCCCTGCGTGACTGCAGGAACCGGGTCTTTTCGATCGCGATGATTCACGAGGAGCTCTACCGCTCCGACAACCTCGCTCGCATCCGGGTCGCGGAGTATATCCGGCACCTCGGCGAGCACCTTATCTACGAGTTCCTGGCAGTATCGCCACCCGTCTCGCTCACGGTGGACTGCGACGAGGCTCTCGAGCTCGACATCGACACCGGCATCCCCTGCGGCCTGATCATCGACGAACTGGTGACCAATGCGCTGAAGTACGCGTTTGAACCGGGCCAGCACGGCAGCATCAGGATCAGCTTTGCACGGGAGGGCGACGATTACCTTCTCCGGGTGCGGGACAACGGCAGGGGTTTTCCCCGCGAGATCGATTTCCGGTCCACGGATACGCTGGGGATGCAGCTGGTCACCAACCTGACCGAGCAGCTCTCGGGCACCGTCGGGCTGCTGCGGGAGCGGGGGACGGAATTCGTCATCCGCTTCCCGGTGCCCGGTACGGGAACATTACGGTGAAACATGGCGAAACGACGGATTCTGGTGGTTGAAGACGAGCAGATTGTTGCGATGGAGCTGAAGGCGACCCTCGAGAAACTCGGCTACGAGGTCGCCGGCAGCGCGAACAACGGCCCCGACGCGATCGACCGCGCCGGGTCGCTCTCCCCCGATGTGGTCCTGATGGACATCCGCTTAAAAGGGCCGATGGACGGGATCGAGGCGGCTGCGGCGATCGCCGAACGCTTCGACCTCCCCGTCGTGTACCTCACCGCCCATTCGGACTTCGACACGCTGGGAAGGGCGCTGGAAACCCAGCCCTACGGCTACCTGATCAAGCCGTTCAACGACCGGACGCTGTACAGCACCATCGAGATGGCGGCCCACAAGCACCAGGTCATCCGCCGTATCAGGGGCGAGGCTGCAGCGCCGAAGAAAACCTCCGAACCTGCCCCCCGGGGCACACCCGTCTGCGAGGCGGTGCTCGACGTCATTGCCGAGCCGGTCGTTATCATCGACCGGCTTATGCTGATTGTCCGGTTCAATCATGCATTTGCCGGTCTCTGCGCCTCGCTGAAAGCCCCGGCGCCCGTGCCCGGCATGCCGGTCTACAATGCCGTCCCGGCATCGCTGATCGGATCGCCGCAGTCCTTTGCGAAAGCATTCGCCGACGGCATCGTCCAGAAGGAGGAAAAACCTGTCAGGGTGGGGGGAAAAGCGGTTGCCATCCGCATCGGCCGCTACCCCGAGCGGTCCGGGGGTGCCGTGTCACGGATGCTGGTCGTGGTGCACGACCTGACCCTCGAGACGGAGATGGTCCTCCAGCGGGAGCGCATGGCCCGCGAACTGAAAAACCTCCGGCGGCACCTTGTCGATATCGCGGCGCTCACCGGCAGGATCAAGTTCCCGCTCGGTGAGATACGCACCGTCGCCGGGCAGGACGAGGACACGATCGTCCACCGTGTGGCGCTGGAGGCGATCGGGCGGTACGCGGATGATGCATGGGCTGCGCTCGAGGAGATCGACCTGATTTTAATGGACTATGAAAAAGAGCAGCAGAAGCTCTGACGCCTGCTATCCCCGCCGCAACACGCACGTCATGCAGTGCGCGCCGCCGTAGCCGCCGGTGGCGTTCGTAAGCCCCACGCTCGTCATCTCGAGCCCGTGGGCATATACCTCCTTTTTGTGCGGGAAGAACTCCGCTTCGGCGCGAAGCCCTGCCAGGTCGTGCTCCGCCTGCCGGAGCAGCCGGCCGTACCGTTCAGGGCTGGCTTTCGCTTTCCGGGCGAGCCGCCGGAGCACGCCGGGGGCAATCGCTTCCGTGTCGGGGGTGATGCAGACGCCGTCCCGGATGCAGAGGAAGTTGCTTGCATAGCAGAGCTGCTCGAGCGTTGTGATGGGGATGATGGAGAATCCCCGTTCCGAAAGGTACGCATCGAGGGCAATCCCCCGCCGGGCGGCGACGTATTCGCCGCCGTCGCGGGTGTAGACGTCCACCTCCGCCGCGGCGAGCAGGAGGGGGTTGCCGACGGCGACGCTTTCGGAGGCGATATTGCAGTAGGTGTCAAGGTGCATCGCCACCATGGGATCGTGCCCGGCAACGAGGGGGTGGCCCCGCTGGCGGACAAGGGCGACCTCGTCGCAGCCGATGCCCGCCGCACAGAGCGAACGGGCGCCTTCGGGCGTCGTGCGGGGGCCGGTGCCGATCAGCACCGCGTCGCCGATCGGGATGACGTCGCCGCCCTCGCACGCCCCCGCCGTCACCCGGCCGCTCGGCGGGCATCCCGCCGCAGCAAGCCCGATGCCTGCGAAGGCCACCTCCGCCTCGCGTTCGGGGACCGCCATCCGGGCCTGGACGATGCCGCCGGCGGTCGTGACCTGCTGGTCCCGCATGAAGTAGAGGTTGTGGAGCGGGCGGGAAAGGCCGGTGGTGATCCCCGACGGCGAAAATGCAAGCGCCGGGTTCAGGACCCCGATCATGGCGAGGTGTGCGGGATCGCGCTCGTCGAGCCGGAGCGCCTCTTCTCGCGCCTGCCGTATCCTGCCGGGGAGGTGGGCCGGATCACCGGACACCCGGGTGGCAAGGCGCTCCCGTGCGAATGCCAGCAGGGCTTCGAAGCAGGCGGGATCCTGCCGGGCGGCTTTTCGGACGGCATCGAGGAGCAGCGTCGTCTTCACCCCGAACCCGTCCGAAAGAACACTCCGGAGCTGCCGGTGCTCCCGCCGGGCGGCCTCCGCATCGAAGAAGCGCTCGTACAGGTGTGCGGACGGGGAGAGGAGGGCGAAGAATACCTCGATTCCCGGCTCGTGCATCAGGACATGGCGGAGCGGCTCCCACTCCGCACGGGCACGCGGCTGCATGCTGCTCCGGTAAGCGCTTGCGTGATTTTTGCATTTCGGTTCCGCACCCGCAGGGCCCCTGCCCGGCGAATGCTGCAGGAGCGAACGAAAAATAACCAAACGAATGCTTAATGTGTCTATTCAGCCAGATATTGCGGTACACCATACGGCGCTGCTGTCCGGAGGGCCCCCGGGGCTCTCCGGGCCCGCACCGGGATTGATGCACCATGGTAAGTGACCTTTTCCCGTGGCAGGCTGTTTCGGGGTTCGGCAGCCACCTGCGGGCGACGACGACGACCCTCACCATCCAGTACCGCGGTACGATCCGGGAGTATCCCCTCTCTTCGGTCCGGCACCTCCTGATCGTCGGCGGACATTCGGTGCATACCTCGGTGATCACTCACCTGATGCGCTCGGGTGCATCCATCTCGTTTTTCGACGCCGACGGCACGCCGGTCGGCATGCTCCGCCCCTTCGGGTTTCGCGAGGACGCCTCGATACGGAGCCAGCAGCAGGACGCCCCGGCGCACTCGGCGGCGGCAGCACTCGTCCGTTCAACCCTCAAGGCCCGCCTCGTCGCCATCGAAAAGACCGGCGATCTTATGGGCAGGAGCCTCTTTTACGAGGGCGAGCTGGAGTTTCTCCACGCGACGCTGGATGAGATCGAGTACCTCATCAAAATGGACGAGCTCCGCCGGATCCACCGGCTGGCATCCGATATGTACTACGAGATCATGGCCCGCTCGCTGCCCCCCGAGCTCGGCTTTAAGCGCCGGACGGAGCGCCCGCACCGCGACCCCGTCAACGCGATGCTGTCGCTCGGGTACGCGATGCTCTTCGGCAACACCCTCATCTCCGTTATCGGCGCCCATCTCGATCCCGACATCGGGGTGCTCCGGCAGGGGGACCGCTCCCTCGTGCAGGACCTCATTGATCCGGCCAAGTGCTCGATGGTCGACCGTGTTGTCTTTTCCCGCGCCCGCGAAGGCCTGCGCCCCGATGACTACGAGTGCATCGACACCCGCTGCCACATCGCCGGCAGGGTCACCAAGGACCTCGTCCGCCGCTTCCGCGAGACCATCAACCAGGAGGTGCTGGACACGAACGTGCTCCGCTACCTGCGGTTCGTCACCAGAAAAGAGGATTTTCACGTTGCATACTGATGCATGCCGCGTTCGATGGAAAACCCGGAAAATGCCAGCGGTTCGCGCTCCACAACCCTGATGTCGCGCACGATCGCCCGGGGGCAGCTGTAGAGCATCGAGGTGAATTTTTCAAGGATGACCGGCTCGGCGGTCGCATAGAGCAGCACCCTCCCGTCGTCGAGGTTCATAATCTCGCCGGTGATGCCGAGATTGTTCGCGATCTTGCGGACGCAGGCGCGAAACCCTACTTTCTGGACCCGCCCGGAGATGATCACCTCTATCGTTGCCTGGCCGGGAGACAGGTCCTCGCTGCTGGATGATGGCATGCGGGTAATTTTTCTCGTTTCTGTTGAGTCTCTCGCAGGATTATATAATATTTTATTAAGGCCGGTTTTTTTCGTTCAGGCCTTTGGTTTGCCGATCGCAGCCCGTACCCGGGTGTAGAGCTCCTCGGCATCGGCTTTCGTCTCCCCCTCGACGAGCAGGCGCATGAAGTCTTCGGTGCCCGAGGGCCGGATGAGGGCCCATGCACGGGGGAGGTTGATGCGGATGCCGTCGGTGGTATCGAGGGGCGTGTCGGCAAATGCCGCCGCCACCCGCGCAAGGACGCCCTCCTTCTCGGCGGTCATGATCTTTTCCTTCAGCATTACGTAGGGGGGCAGGCCGGCCGCACGCGCTGACAGGGGCCGGTCCCCTCCCGCAAGCAGTGCAACCATCGCGGCTGCCGTCATGCCGCCGTCCCGGCAGTGCTGGTGCGCGGGAAAGATCGGCCCGCCGTTGCCTTCGCCGCCGAAGACGACCGTTTCGCCTTCCGCCGCCCGAGCAAGCATCGTCCGGGCAACGGTAATGCTGCCGACGGCGGTATATGCAACGCGGCACCCCGTTGCCTTCGCCACCACCTCGCAGAGGCGCGAGGTCGCCACCGGGGTGACGACCAGCCCGGGGCGGGTGCTGCAGACGTACTCCTGCAGCAGCGCAAACTCCCGGTTCTCCTCGAGGTACGTGCCGGTTTCGTCGACAAAGACCGCACGGTCAGCGTCGCCGTCGTGGGCAACGCCGAAGTGAGCGCCCGTTTCGCGCACGAGGGCGGCGAGGGGGGCGAGCCCTTCGGGGGAGGGCTCGGGGAGCCTGCCGGGGAAGGTACCGTCGAAGATGGCATTGACGGTGTGCACGGTACACCCCATGCGGGCAAGGATGGCGGGCGTGGTCCGTGCCGCCGGCCCGGAGCCGGGATCCACGACGACGGTCATGCCGCTCCCGATGCCGCCGGGAAACGCACCGGCGACCGCTGCGATGTACTCCTCGACGAGATCGGGCGCCGCCGTCTCCCTCCCGACGCCGTCCCATGCGGCGCAGTCGAAGGATTCGGCAAAGAGGCGCTCTTCCAGCGCGATTGAGGCGTCATCGTCCATCTCGGTGCCGTCCGGTTCGATGACCTTGATGCCGTTCCACTCGGGGGGGTTGTGCGAGGCCGTGATCATCGCGCCCGCATCGAAGTGCTGCCGGACAAGGTACTGCAGCGCCGGCGTCGGCACGATCCCCACGTCGCAGACATCGCACCCGGCTGCGAGCAGCCCTGCCGAGAGCGCATGGGCGAGCGCCTGCCCGGATGTCCGGGTGTCCCGCCCGACGGCGATCGTGCCCTTTCGCATGCTCCCGAGCGCCATGCCGATCCGCATGGCCAGCAGCGGCGTCATATCCCTGCCCACGATGCCCCGCACCCCGTTGGTGCCGAATAACTGCTTTTTTTTCTGTGCTTCCGTCATGACTTTCCATCCCCGCCGATCCTTGCTGCGGCGTCGGCAAGCGCCTGCACTGCCGCGTCCCGGGCCGGCGCAAGCACGGCAACGCATGTCTCCTCCGGGAGGGCCAGCGTCGCGACACGCACGCCCTCCGCCCACTCCTCTTGTGCCATTCCTGCGGCTCCCGATCCCCTGCGGCTTCGCCAGAGGACGAGATCGCCCCCTTCAGCGTCCTGCCGCAGGGAAAAATCCGCGAGCATGCTTTCCGCCGTGGCGTAGCGGGGGAACCGGCCGAGGGCTGCGAGCGCCTCGTCGACACCGGGGTCCCTCAGGACGCACTGCGGGTCGTCGTACTCCCCGAAGACGATCTTCGGGCCCGGTTCGGTCTTGAACCCCTCGATCACCGCATAGGCCATGCCGGCCCGTGCGAGGAGGGCGAGGGCGTCGGCGAGCGATGCGTTCCGTATAGCAGCCATTGCTTTCTCGTCGTCGATGCCGATGACAATCGCCGCCCCTGCACCGGTAAAAAGCGTCGTGTCCTTGCCGCCGGGAAGCTCCTGCGTGTGGTGGCCGATGTGCTTGATGACCCCGACGGGCCCCCGCTCCCGCAGTGCTTCGATGAATGCCGTGATGAACCGGGTTTTCCCGGTTCCCGAATACCCGGCGACATGGATTATTCGCATGGCTCCTCCCGCTCGTCGTCGCCGTCGTTTTCGGCCTCCGGTTTCTGGCTGCGGATCATGGATGCCGCTTCGGCGACGCTGCGCATGACCTCGGCGATCCGGTCCTCGATGTCGAGTTCGTCGTCGATGTCGATGGTCGTCCCCTCCACCTCGAGGAGGAACCGGGCGACCTCGCTTGACTCGAAGAGGATGTCGTCAAGCTCCTCGGCGGTGAAAAATCCGCAGAGCGCCCCGTAAAAGAACGTGGCTCCGGCTTTCCTGACCTTGCGCTTGAACGAGTTCCGGGCCTGGTTGACGGCCTGCGGCGTGTAGGTGTCGGTCATGAACGGCACGAGATCGGGGAGGTGCTGGCCGATGAAGGTCATCTCGGCGCCGCTCCGCGTGGAAAAATCGGCACAGAGCCGGGCAATCGCCCACTCCCGTGCGGTGACATAGGTGTGCTTCCGCAGGAACCCGTTGACGCGATGGTACGTGGCGCCGTCCACCTTCTTGAACTTGCGGTATTTGCCGATGCGTTCGCGCTGCTCCGGGGTCAGGGGGGGAGGCGCAGGCATTTCGCCCGTTTCTTCCCCGGCAATCCCGCCTTCCGGTGCCGCAGCCGGCTCGCTTTCCGGTACCGCTGCCGGGGGCTCCTCCTGCCCGGGCATCCGCTCTCCGGCGGCGTCCGCCGGTTCCTCCTGGTACGGCTCCTCCATTGACTATACCTTGCCGGGGGGCGGTATCAACGTTACTGGTTTTTCGCGGCAGGGCGGATATCCGGCAACCGGGCACGCGAAGGGGCTTCCCGGGCGCCCCTCGAACATATCGCATCATACGGTTTATACCGCCATCAGCCCCGCCCTCCTGCCCGGGCAGGTGCGGGGCGCAAGATGCGAAACAGCCCTGAAATACGCCCTGATGGTGCTGCCGCAAGGGGATGATCCGTGGCCGTCCTGGTGTGGGCAGCCGTCCCGGCACGCCCACCGGGCCCGGCCTGATCGCGGTGGTGATCGTGCATCGCTGCCCTGCATCACCCGTGCTGCTGCGCCACGGGATCCCGCGCACCGGCCCGCTGCCGGCGGCCCGCACGGGGGGAACCGGAAATCCCGCGGCGGAACCCCCCGGAAGGTATCGCATCATATGGTGTATGGCGCCCCCCGCGCGTGGCCGCGCAGTACCGGAAAAAGAGTCACTTTTTGTCGTTTGCAAGCGGAAAGAAGCGATGATAGACCTCTTTTCGCTCGTCGATATCGGTGTGCAGGTAGATCTCGGTGGTGTTGATGGAGGTGTGCCCGAGGTTCTCCTGCACGACGCGGAGGTTCCTGGAGCGGCGGTACAGCTCGCTCGCGTAACTGTGGCGTATTTTATGCGGCGTAATCCCTTCCGGGGCGTATTTTGAAAAGATATACTGGACGGTGCGGGGCGCGATCGCGTGCCCCTGCTGTCCGGCAAAGAGCGGCCCGGAGAACCGCCCGTTGACGAATTCCTTAATTTCCGCAAGGGTATCGCGGTCGATGAAAACGGTCCGGATCTTGCCGCCTTTTCCCCGCACGCGGATGGTGTGGTCCTCGAAATCGATGTCCGCAATATCGATACCGCAGAGCTCGGAGACGCGGACGCCCGTGGCATAAATCGTCCGCACAATGAGCCGATCGCGCTGATCGGGGATTGAATCGATGAGCCGTGTCACCTGGCTGTGCTTGAGGCAGACCAGCTCTTTCTCCTTGATCCGCGGCCGGTCCACGGCCGCCATGGGGTTTGCTGAGACGATGCCCTGCACGTAGAGGTACCGGTAAAACGAGCTTAATGTCGAAATTACCCGGTGCAGCGTCGCCGGTTTGTAGGTGCGCATCGAGGAGAGAAAGGCAAGGTAGTCGATGATGAGCGCCGGCGTGGCCTCGACGTCCGTATCGGTGCGGGCGGCGGCAAGGTCCTTTTCGTAGATGACCAGCCTGCCGGGATGCGCATTGCGCCGCAGCCAGAGGTAGCGGGCGAACCGGCGGATGGATTCCTCGTAACTCGTGATGGTTCGGGGCGAATAATTCCGCATCCGGAGGTAGTGGGCATAGCGGGTGAGCCACTCCGAGAAATAATCGCCCTCCATGGTTATTTCTTTCATATCTCCAATATTTTAAGTTTTGCGCAGAATCACCATTCTGCGCAGTACGGGCCGGAAGGGGGATCAACCGCCGCCGGACTGCGCCAGAATACTGTCCCGTCCCCCCGCTTGCCCTCCACCACCGAAAATGAGGAGGATTGGTGATGTCTGGGGTATGAGGTCTCAAGTGCGGTAAGGTGTCGCATAGCCCTGGGAGGTCTGGGTTTTGGATGCGGACCAATGCAGGTCCAATGCAACAGGTCGCCGGGGGGGTTCTTTAAGGCGCAACCGTGCGGTGAGAAAGTGATCGGGGTGGCACTTCTGTGCCGGGGCAGGGCTCTCTTTCCAGGCCTTTATTTCGAAAAAACGCTCTGTATTAGATTTTTTACGGCATCGCCGTTTTCAGCCCGGATCGCCCCCGCACCCATGGTCTCCCCCTTCGCCAAGCCGGGATCGGGGCTCTACGGGCCGCTATAGAGGCCGTATTTTCGAGGTCCGCCTGCGGGAACGGCAGCGTGATTTCGTCCGCAGAATGCCATTCTGTGTGCAGCCCTCTCCCGCCCGTTCCGGCCCGCCAGGAGGGGTATTTCCGGTACTGTACGGCGCTGCCGGGCCGGATCAGCCGGCCGGAAGCGCCGCTGGCGGACG
>JAAEEQ010000146.1 GCA_013415665.1 Methanomicrobiales archaeon | reverse complement strand
CCACCAGCAGGGCGCGAGCCGGGAGGAGGAGCCCGGACGGCACGGGTGATCCGGTCGTCTGCCATGCAAAAGCCGCTATCACCAGCCGTTATCAGTAAAAAAACGAAGAAATACTATTATTACTTTTTTGAATACATCTTCATCCCATGAATGGGGCACGTCGCCGGCTCGCGGCATCGGCGGCAGCGGTACTGCTGGCCATGCTCCTGCTGCCGGCCGCCACAACCGCCACCTGGACGTCATGGTCCTACACGCCCGTCTCGGAGGTCTCCGAGGTCGCCCTCTCCGCCGACGGTGCGGCGGCATTCATCGGCGGGGACCGGATCCATTGCCTGAATACCGCGGGCGGTGTCGAGTGGAAGGCATGGTTCGGCGACCATATCAGCGCAACCCCTGACGGAAAGACGATCGTCTGCAGCCTTGGCGGGCAGATCTACTGGCTTGACGGGGACAGCGGGTCGCCCGCGCGGGATATCGAGGCCGGGTCCCCCGTCCGGCACCTCGTCATCACCCCCGACGGGTCACGCACCATCGTTGCCGATGCCGCGGGGGAGCTGACGTTCTATAATGCGAAAGGCGAGGAGATCCGGACCGTCGAGCCTGCCGAAGGGACCGCCATCGAGGACATGGCCCTCTCCCGCGACGGAAACTACCTCGGCGTCATCTCACGCGAAGGCACATGGCTGTACTCGAAATACGGCAGCACCCGGTGGGAACGCGAGGGCCAGACGGACGGGGAGGGGGGCCAGTGCATCGATCTCTCGGCGAACGGCAGATATGCCGCAGCCGGCAGCGATGCCGGGCTCCGGTACTTCAACAGCACGGGCGGGATCGTCTGGGAGCGCCCCTGCGGCATGCGGATAACGGCGGTCGCCATCGCCCCTACCGGCAACTACGTGGCCGCAGGAAGCCAGAACAGCATCCTGTCGTTCTTCGCTGCGAACGGGACGCTCCTGTGGAAGTATAATGTCGGTGCGGCGGCCGGGGACGGCACCCCGGGCGGCCCGGGGATCACGGATCTTTCCCCGAGCCGGCTGGATACGGTCTGGATCCTCGATCTCGCGCTCTCGGAGGACGGCGAGTATGTCCTCGCCGGTTCGACCGACAAGGCCGTCCGCCTCTTCTCGCGTGACGGCACGCTCGTCTGGAGCCGGATGGCCGATGCATGGGTCAACCATGTCGGCATCGCCAAAGACGGGGCGACGGGCATCGCGGTGACGAAATCGATGGTGATCGGCCTGGTCAACGAGCCCGAACCCGAAGCCGCCCCGCCCGACGTTGCGGCAGCAACCCTGCCCATGGTGCCCGCCGCCCCTATTCCCGGCGATCCCGGCAATATCCCGGTCATAGCGCCCGTACCCGCTGCCGTCCCCGAGATCCCCCAGCCGACGCTCCGCACCATTCTCGCCGGCGGCAGCCCCGGCAGGCTTTTGCAGCTGCTCGGGTTTTCCTGAACCTGCTGGTTTTTTTCTGGCCCGGTATTTCGCCGGTTTCTTCCTGCACCCCCAGTTTCACGCCCCCTTTCCGCCCAGCCCTCAAGGGGGCATGCCGCCAAGAAGTGATCAGCCAGCCGGGAGCCGGCAACCCGCCAAAAGCTCCCCGTGCTGGCGAATATACCGGAGGAAAACAATCATGGGAGACTTTATCGAGACAAACACCCAGAAGAACGCTGTGAGGGACCTTGCCGTCCCGATTGCGGACGTATCGACCTTCGATGCACTCGTCCAGAGCGTCATCGACGACAACCCGTTCGGCTGCACGGACTACACCGAGTCCGGGGTTCCCGCCGCCGGCGTGGCCCGGAACCGGGAGTACTACACCGCACGGATCAATTACGAAACCGGCGAAGGCGACACCATCGGCACCCTGACGCTGCGGGCGCCCGATGTTGCGGCGTTCGGCAGCGCTGCCGCGGAGGTGATGGGCGATGCCGCCCTCGCGCTCGCGATGGGAGGCACCGCCGTCCGTGATGCCGGGCGCGACGCCTTCTCCTGCCAGCTGCGGTGCCACGATCCCGCGGGCGAGATCTATTTCGTGACCTTCACCCGGAACCGGATCCGGATCACGAGCTACGGTGACGACGCCATCCGCGCGACCGTCGAGGCATGGGCGGACACCGTGCCCGCGCTCGCGTAACGCTGCAGATCCACGGGGGCGGCGGCACCCGCCCCCCGATCTTTCTTTTCCCGCACCTGCGGGGCTTCGTTGCATATCGCATCATACGGTTTTTCGGCACTGGCGGCAAGGATCGGCTGCAGGAAAGCAACGGCTGTGGCACCGCCGGAAAAGGAGAAAACGGGTATTTCAGGGATCCTGGTGGCGCCAGAAGAAGTAGTGTCGCGTCCAGCCCCTGCCCTCGATCGCCGTCCGCAGCAGGGCGGCCCCGGCAGCAAGCAGCAGCCCTGCGGCCAGCACCCGCGAATCGGCAATCCAGAAGAAGTCCCGGACATAGAAGATGACCCCCAGCCCGAGCCGTGACGGTGAGAGCGGCCAGAGGAAGGGGTAGGCAGGGTTGTACACGAGCGCGTCGGAGGCCAGGTGCACGGCATACCCTATTGCCGAGAAGATCAGCCCGTCGGCAAGCCGCACCGAGAAGGGGTGCAGGCGCAGGACGAGGGCGAAGATCACCGAAAAGACCAGCAGGGCACCGAGCGTGTGGAGATCGCCGTGGCGCAGGGTGTGCCCGTTCACGAGCAGCCGGACGCCGAGCAGCCGGTACGAAAAGGGGTAGAGCACCTGGTCGATATCCGGCGCCCATGCGCAGAGGATGATGATCCACGACGGATCCCGCCCGAAATACCGCAGGTACAGCATGCCGGCGGGGATGGCGACAGCGGCGGCGTACAGGATATGTTCGGCGAGCATGGCGTACAGGGAGGTTGGCGGGAAAGCCGATAAAGGGAGTGAGAGTAATGTTTAAATAGTATTAGATGGAAATAAGGTTCTATCACATAACACATAAAGTAACCCGTATCGCCGTCGACCACCACCAGCAGGAGGGATGCTCCAGTTCGGAAAAAACTGCATTCAGGGGAGGGGGAGAGGCATGTGCGCAGGCACAGGCACAGGCCATATGCACACCAGCGATCCATACAGGCAGAAAAGCACACCTGGAACACCACCCGGCTTCTCACCGGAATACGGCAAAAATCCCCCTCCCGCCTCACTTCTCCGGAGATCCTCCACGCCGCCGGGAGCCGGCCCGGCACCCTTTTTTTCCCGAAAAACCTCCCGGAGCAGCAGCCGGATCAGCCCCCGCGAAAGGCCTGCTTCATATCGCATCATACGGTTTATACCGTCCTCCAGCGGCGCTTCCGGCCGGCTGATCCGGCCCGGCAGCGGCGCACAGTACCGGAAATAC
>JAAEEQ010000145.1 GCA_013415665.1 Methanomicrobiales archaeon | reverse complement strand
AAGCTCCCCCGGTGCAAGGTCGATGCCCATGCTCGCGGCTTCAAGGGGCCCCCTGCCCGTGTAGTAGGTGCGCGGGTCGTACCCGAGCACGGCGAGGTTTGCGATATCGCTGCCCGGTTCGCATCCCTCCGGCACGGTTTGCAGGATGCCGGTCCGGCCGTCCCGCGCGATACTGTCCATGTTCGGGGTGTCTGCGTATTCAAGCGGGGTCCGGCCGCCAAGCTCTGCCAGCGGTTCGTCCGCCATGCCGTCGCCGAGAATGATGATATATTTCATATGCCGCCTCCGAGCGCGTGGAAGAGTGCCGATAGCGTTGTGATGCCCGCGGTTGTCAATGCTGCGGCGATGACCATGCCCGCGGCGATGGCCGGGAGGGCATACCGGAACCGTATGCCGAAAACGAACGCGGCGGCGCAGGCCGTCCACGCCCCGGTCACCGGCAGGGGGACGGCGACGAACGGCACGAGCGCCAGCGCCCCCCACTGCTCGAAGCGCTCCGAGTGCCTCCGGGTGCGGGCAAAAAGCCATGCAAAGAAACGGGCGAACGCACCATAGCGGGCGGAGAGCCATGACGCCACCGGTTCGAGGTACAGCAGCAGCAGGACGACCGGCAGGATGTTGCCGGACAGGCCGAGCACGAATGCCTCGACGGGCGAAAACCCGAAACTCCCGATGGCGAGCGGAATCGCGTACCGCGCCTCGAAAAACGGCGTTGCCGAGAGCAGGATGACGATGGCGGCAAGGGTTGTGTCCATGTTACCCCGATTGCAGCATCGCCCGCACCGCGGCGCTCACGGAGGCCGCCGATCCGATTTCCGGCTGCCACCCGAGGTTCCTGAGTTTCTCCACGGAGAGCAGCATCCGGGGGACGTCCCCGACCCAGCCGCGGTCGCCGCCGGTGAACCGGTAGGCAACGCCTTCAAGCCCCATCTCCCGGACAACGGTGTCGGCTATCGTCCGGACGTCGACCCAGTCCTCCGAACCGATGTTATAGACAGCAAAGGGGCCCGGATCGGCATTTACCACACACTGCATCGCACCGATGCATGCCCGCACGTCAAGGTACGATTTCGACTGCCTGCCGTCGCCGAGGATCTCGAGCTCGCCGGGGTCCGCCCGGAGCTTGTCGATAAAGTCCTTGATCACGCCGTGGCCGCTCCGCGGACCGATGATGTTGGCGAACCGGAACACCCATGCCCGCATGCCGTAGGTCGCGCAGTACGCCGATATCAGCGCTTCTCCGGCGAGTTTTGTTGCGGCATAGACCGAGATGGGCTCGAGGGGGGCATAGTTCTCCGGCGTCGGGATGGTGGTCGCCTCGCCGTACACCGTCGAGGTCGAGGTGAAGACGAGCCCGGGGATGCCACACGTCCGCATCGCCTCGAGCACCCGTTCGGTTGCCGTCACGTTGTTGTCGAAGACCGCCTGCGGGCTGCGTGCGCTCCCCCTGACATCGGGATCCGCCGCGAGGTGGTAGAGCAGGTCGGCCCCCCGGCACGCCTCCTGCCACCCGTCGCCGAGGAGGTCGGCCACGCAGAGTTCCACGGCGCCGCTTTCAAGGTGGGCCGCGAGATTTTCCCGGCTCCCGGCACGCAGGTCATCGATGACCAGCACCCGGTCTCCGCGGGCCACGAGCGCATCGACAAGGTGCGATCCGATAAAACCGGCGCCGCCGGTCACGACACAGAACATCATAGACTAATAGATCTCCCATGCTATAGGACTACTGATGTATGTGGGGATAGACCACGGGACGACGGCGATGCGGTTCGCCTGCGAGACGGGGGAGTTCAAGGTCTCGCGAAGCGATGCACGGGACTTTGTGGCCGGTGATCTCGAACGCCTCTGCCCGCTCGACGACATCGAGGGCATTGCGGTCTGCTACTCGATGGGAGACGGGATTTCCGCCATCACCCCTATCGAACACGTCGAAAACCGCGGTGTCGTCTCGCAGGCGGGGGCCGGCGAGCATATCGGGGGCGGGACCCGGGTCTTCGATGCGATTGCAGAGAGCGGCATTCCCGCCGTGGTCATCCCCGGCATCCACCGCAATTCCCCCACCGATCCCCGCTTCAAGGCATATTCCCACCAGACCAGCCCCGAAAAGATAGGCATCGCCTACGAGGCCTGCCGCCTCCTCGGGACCGATGCGGTCGTCTGCGACGCCAGCTCGAACACGGTCACCCTGCTGGTATCGGGCGGGCGGATCGCCGGGGCCATCGATGCCTGCATCTTCGCTCCCGGCACCCGGCACGGGGCGCTCGATGTCGACGCGATCCGCCGGATTGACGCCGGGTCGTGCACGGCGAACGAGGCGTTCCTGGCAGCGGGAGTCGACATCACGATGCCGCCCGACCTTCGGATCCCCACGCTTGCGATGTTTGCGGCGATGGAGATGGCGGGGATGCGGATCCTGAACCCGGCGGCAAAGGCAGCCCTTGCCGGTTCCTGTGCCCCAGTCATCGCGGCCGAGGTGGAGCGGCTGCTGGGGATTCCCGTCTGCATCTTTGACGAGTGGTGTGCGTCACGGGGGCTCTGGAAGATCGCCCGGGATGTTTTCAAGGGTGCCCCGTCGATACTAGGCATTCCAGTCGACAGCAGGGCGGCTGCACGATCTAATAGCCTAATTTAAAGTAACCATAGTTCTCGTCGTTTTCCATCATCCTGTATGCCTCAAGATGATTAAATGCGTCAGAATTCACGCTCTTTAAGTGTAAAAAGATTTTGCGGTATATTTCTCCATTTTCTCAGCAATTTGGTGCCGTAATCTTTTTTCGTGCCGCGTTTCAGTCCAATGATACAATTATGATTTGCCCTGCCTCAAAAGGGCTGTGTATGAGGTACATCATTATCCGTTAACAAACCGAAATGCGCCTCCGGTTCGCATACGCATTTAAATAGCCCTGTTGAATAGTAATGTATCCTTCGGCAGTTGCCACAATTCCCGGGATGGGGATGGCGGCGGTTGCCCTTACTGCAATCCTGAGGGATCAGCTATGCAGGAAGAAACACAAAAACGCCTCAAACGAGTCGGCACGGCAGTATTCATCATCTTCTTCTGTTTCATTGCGGGCGGCCTGACGCTCATCTTTGAATACCCGGAACTTGCCGATCCCATCCTCCCGGTCTTTGCTGAAAATAGGACTGCAGGTGACGGGGGCATCATGAACGTGCCCAAGACGCCGGTCATTCCTCCGACAACAGTGCCGACACCCACGCCCGGTCCGGGGCCCGGTCCGAATCCGGTTACCGGAACCGAGATCGTCCTGTTGCTGGCGGGCCCGCCGACCCTTCCGGTGGGTTCGCCGTATTCGGTGGCGGCACTGGTCACCAACGCAACGAGCGGTGCGGCTATTCCCGGGAGGACCGTGCTGCTGTCC
>JAAEEQ010000035.1 GCA_013415665.1 Methanomicrobiales archaeon | reverse complement strand
AGGGTTTGCAAGCAGGCGTGCACACATCTCTTCCGCGCGTGCATACGCCTCGTCCCTGTCCTGTGCCTCGAGGGAGACCTGAAAAACCCGTGCTGTGGCCAGGCTTTCCGTTGAAAACCCAAGATTGGAGAGGGCATGGCGAATCGCCCGCGCCTCGGGATCCAGCATGCCTTCCTTAAGACCAATGGTGATAGCGACATCGAATTTCATTGCACACCTCCAAATTCCTTCGGGATCATCATATCCACCACTTTTGCATATGCCGAGAGTACATCGCCCTTGTCATAGCGATAGACATCCTTGTCGAGTGATGCACCTGTTTTTACATCCCATAAACGCATCGAATCCATCGAGATTTCATCGCCAAGGAGAATCGTATCCCCGAAACGTCCGAATTCGATTTTAAAATCGACCAGATCGAGGCCGCGCGCTCTAAACAGCTCTTTCAAGTGCCGGTTGACGGCAAGGGCGAGATCACGTACGTGCTGGATCTCATCGCGGGAGAGCAGGCCCAGTGCGATGATGATATCATCGTTGATCATCGGATCGTGGCGTGAATCGTCCTTATAATCCATGACAATCAGCGGCGTGTCGAATGTCTGGCCCTCCCGGAAAGGATACCGCCGCACAATCGATCCCGCTGCACGGTTTCTGACAATCACCTCGAGCGGGATCATGTTCAGCCTTTTCACCGCCATCGTATGGTCGTCGATCATGCCCATGAAGTGGGTCGGGATGCCCTTCTCCTCGAGGTACGTGAAGAAGAATGCGGAAATGCGTGCGTTGTATCCGCCTTTCCCTGCAAGACTGTCCTTCTTCTGGCCATCGAACGCCGTGATGTCATCACGAAACGCTACAATCAGTTCATCCGGCGTATCCGAGAGATAGACAGATTTCGCCTTGCCTTCATAGAGGAGTTGTCCCCGGTTCACGATGTTCTCTCCTGAATCACTTCTTTAAGATGCAGTATAAGCCCTTCGATATTTGGATGGTACCACTTTTTTTCAATATACCGGGGGTAAATGCAGAGCCGCTCCCGCAGCTCCGATTCACCGGCGATGTCCCGCAGGCGGTCGATTGCGGGCCACGGGTGCTCCGGATTGACATAATCGATGGTCAGGGGCGACACGCCCCCGAGATCATCGACTCCGCATGCGATGAGGCGGGAGGCGTCTGCGAGATTGGGAGGGATCTGCACGGCGACATCCTGCGGCAGGATCTGCTTCGCCATACGGATCGTCTCGCAGATCTCATCGCTGCCCGGCCCCTGTACCGCGGCCATCGGCGTACCTTCCTTCGGGCAGAAATTCTGGATGATTACTTCCTGGATGTGACCGAAACGGCGATGAATGCCGGCAATCACCTCAAGTGACTCCTCACGGTCCCGGGGCGTCTCCCCGATGCCGAGGAGCAGGCCGGTCGTAAAGGGGATCCTTAAGCGCCCGGCATTTTCAATCATCTCGATCCGGACGGCAGGATCTTTTCCCGGGGAGTTCCGGTGCGCCGGAATTTCAGCGGTCGTCTCAAGCATCAGGCCCATGCTTGCATTCACCTCCCGCAACAGGGCCATCTCCTCAATCGTCAGGATGCCTGCATTCGTATGCGGGAGAATGCCGGCCTCGATGCCCTGTTTGCACATCTCGTAGCAGTAGGTGATGATATCCGGAAAACCGAACGATGCAATATACGCAGAAAAGCCATTTTCGAGTTCTGGGCGTTCTCCGAATGTAAAAAGCGCTTCGGTGCACCCAAGCGCAGCACCTGCAGCAAGCGTCCGCCGCACTTCCTCCGGCGGAAGAATGCACCCTTCGACGACCGGTGTCCGGAAACAGCAGTATCCACAGCGATTATGGCATACCGTCGTCAAGGGAAGAAACACATTCCTCGAGTACGTGATCACCCGGCGGTGCATGGGTACATGTCGCTTCCCATGCACATCAACCTTCGGCAGGCATTTGCAGGACTGCATTGCGGACCTTATTTCACCAGATTTATACGATCCCGGGTTGCAGGAAACATATGGATGCGAACCGGTGGCGAACTGCCGTCATACTATGCGCATTGTTCTTTGTCATGGCCGCTGCCGGAGGAACAGCGGGGTGTTGCGAAGAAACCGGCTATGACGAGCCGACGGTGTACGGGTATGCGACAACCTCTTCAACCACCTACGGATACCTCGCGATATGGACACTTCCTGCAGGATCGCATATTTCCATTGACGGGTACTACTGGGGGACGTCTGATGAATACGGCGACTTCGCAGCGGAGTTATCCACGGGCTCCCACCGCGTCGAGGTGACGAAGAACGGGTTCATCCCCTCGCAGGAGTACGTGACCATCTGGGCGTATGAAACCACGTATCTCGATGTGGTTCTTTCCGCCGACTCGGGTACATCTTCCGGGTACACGCCGGCGCCGACATCCGATCCGTACGGGACATGGTATACCCATGATGACGACGGTCCGGTCTTTGTTGCGGCGACCCGGCCGGTATATTAATCCCTGCCGGGCTGCGGTGATACCCGAACGATGCTTTTTTGAGCGATCCACCACAACCGTTTGGCAATGTGTGTCCGGGCAATCATACCCTTCAAACCCGTTAACCCGAAAACACGCCTCTCCTGCATCCTGACGCAGGAGGAACGGGAAGCATTCGCACGGGTCATGCTTGACGACGTGGTGGATGCCGTATCCGGTGCAGGATGCGCGGTCACCCTGCTGTGCACCCATCCCTTTGAACATGCCGTTGCAGCGACGGCATTCAATGAAGCAGGCCTCAACGAAGCCCTCAATGCCTGTCTGCAGAAACGGACACAACCGGTATTGATCATCATGTCCGATCTCCCCCTCATCACCGCCGAATCGGTCCGGCGGCTGCTCGGCACCGCATCGGATCTGGCGATCGCCCCCGGCAGGGGAGGGGGGACGAATGCGCTGTTCATCCGGAAACCGCAGGCGTTCCACGTCGATTTTTACGGTGCCAGCTTTTGCGATCATGTCAACATCGCCCGCAAAGCGGGACTCTCGGTCGATGTCATCGACTCCTTCCGCCTGCATACGGATGTTGACGAAAAAGAGGACCTTGTTGAAATTCTCCTGCACGCCCCCGGACGGACCAGAAAATATCTTGCAGATCTCGGTTTTTCACTTTCTGTGGAAAAGGGACGGGTTGGCGTTCAGCGCAACCCCCATAAAGAGGCACGCTGAAGGTTCGATGCTCTCGACGCCCTTCGCGTCCGTGATGCCGAGCCCGAGGCCCCTGATGACGGCCGCCGGCATGCACTCATCCGCCTCTCCCATCACCAGTTCGGCGGCGGAGGCGATATTATCGGCGACCGCCTGTTTCGTCACCTCAAGGCGCTTTCCGAAAAGGTCAGCCCTGCCGCGTTCGTCATGCACCGCCTCGATACCCGAGCAGCCGATTGCGACACCGCTGCAGCCGAGGCGCATTGCATGGGTTCGTGAGTCGGCGATGATGACCGCGAGCGCTCTCCCGGTTCTTTCCAGGATTGCGATACGGATTCCTTCCGCGCTTGCGTCGGGATTTTTCGGCAGCAGGACAAGGCACCCGGGCGGTGCATTGGATGCATCGACACCTGCATTCGGCAGCAGCGTCCCGTTCGTCAGGCAGAGGAGAAATCCGGAAATTCCGCCCACAACGCAATCGCTTTGCTGTAAGACAACTTCGACGGCCCTCGGATCCATGTCATAGATCGCAGCGAGATCGCATGCCCGTGGCGAAGGAGTAACGTCCCGAAGGGCGACGACGCTCCCCTCCGCCGTGGCAACGGCGTTTTCCGCCACAACCAGGACATCACCGTCCCTAAATCCCCCGATGGCGTTTCCGGCGTCGATAAGTGCAGATATCAGGTCGTCTCCCTGCCTGATGATCGGCGTTTTCAACCCGGTTACCGTGAATGTTGCCGTCATAATCCTTCCTGCATACGTTCGAATACGCTGATGCAGTCGCGTGTTTCAACGACATCATGCGCCCGCACGATCGCGGCTCCCTGCTCGAGCAGAAAGCATGTCACGGCAAGCGATCCGGCAAGCCGTTCTGCGGGCGGCTTTTTGAGGAGATCGCCCAGAAATGATTTGCGCGATACTGCCGCGATCAACGGCCGTTCAAAGGTCTGAAACAGGGCAAAATTCCTGCAGAGATCCCAGTCGTGCCCTGCGGTCCGCTGTTCCGTCCATCTGCCGATGCCGGGATCGAGGATGATGTCCCTGATGCCGTGGCGTTCGGCACGTTCGAGGACCCGGGCAAGAGCCCTGAGCGTCTCTTCCACTCCCAGCGGATCGCCCGGGCGCCGGCAGGCCGCCATCGCAATGACCGGCAGTCCCGCATCGGCGATCAGCGCCGCCATGGCAGGATCGGCGAGGCCGCGGATATCATTGACCGCATCGATGCCGTACCTGATGCAGGCTTCAAGCACCTCCGGACACATGGTATCTATCGAAACCCTGACACCGGTGCCGTCCAGCGACTTCAGCGCGGCTGTCACCCTTTCTTTTTCAAGCGCAGCAGAGATGGGAGGTGCGTTCAGTGCCGTGCTGCGTGCTCCGACGTCAATGATATCGGCCCCGGAGGCTGCAAATTGCGAAGCGACAATTCCTACGCGATCGGGAGCGACGTACGAACCGGAAAAAAAGGATTCGGGACTGCAGTTGATCACGCCCATGAGGCGTACCGGTGCATCTCCGCCGATTGCAAGACCGCCTAGAGAACAGGTTTGCATGCCAGTAACCGTGCTGCCGTGAATGTGTTCTCCATCAGCGTTGCAATGGTCATGGGGCCCACGCCGCCCGGAACAGGCGTTATTGCCGATGCTTTTTCTGCCACCCCTTTAAAATCGACATCTCCGCAGAGTTTTCCCTCCGCATCGTGATTGATGCCGACATCGATAACCACCGCTCCTTCCTTTACCATCGGCGCGGTGATGAACCGGGCCCGCCCGACAGCGCTGACGAGGATGTCCGCCTTTTGTATTTCGGATTCGATGTTTTTTGTCCGGGAATGGCAGATGGTCACCGTCGCATCGGCGTTGAGCAGAAGTGCCGCCATCGGTCTGCCGACGTCGATGCTGCGTCCGACGACAACCGCGCGTTTGCCTGCGCAGTCGATCCCGTATTCGTCAAGCATCGTCATGATGCCGCCGGGGGTGCAGGGGACGAACTTCGGCCGGCCGGAGAAGAGGTGCCCGAGGTTTGTCGGGTGGAATCCGTCCACATCTTTTTCGGGGGAGACCGATTCTATCACCTTCTCCGTATCGATACCCGCGGGAAGAGGGAGCTGTACCAGGATCCCGTGTATCAGGGGATCCTGATTGAGGCGGGTGACGCTCTCGACAGCCGTCTCGGTTGTGGTATCGGCAGGGAGCTCGACGCCGATCGATCCTATGCCGACCTGCTCGCATGCCCGGTGCTTCATCCGCACGTACATCTGCGATGCAGGATCGCTCCCGATGATCACGGTCGCGAGCCGCGGGTAGAGGCCGGACTCTTCGATCTTCTCCTTTAAGATATCGAGGCGTTTCTCTTTGAGTCTGCTTCCATCGAGAATCATGCGACTTCAGGGTAGAGGGGGAATGTGCTCGCAAGTGCTTTAACTTCTTCCCGCACCAGATCAAGCGTTCTGGTGTTGTTGATGTCTTTGAGCACCTGCGCAATCCATTCTCCAATCTGCTGCATCTCATTCTCCATCATGCCGCGTGAGGTCACCGCCGGTGTTCCGATACGGAGCCCGCTTGTCACAAAGGGGCTGCGTGTTTCGCGGGGTATGGTATTCTTATTGACGGTAATGCCGGCTTTGCCGAGGGCGTTCTCTGCCTCGAGACCGGTAATGCCGTGATTGGTAAGATCCAGAAGGATGAGGTGATTGTCCGTGCCGCCCGACACCAGATCAAAGCCACGCTCGTCAAGAGATGATGCCATGCTCCGGGAATTCTTCACCACCTGCCTGCAGTATGCCGCATACGACGGGTGCTGCGCCTCTTTGAAGCATACGGCCTTTGCCGTTATTGTGTGCATCAGCGGACCGCCCTGCATGCCGGGGAAGACACTTCTGTCGATATCCTGTGCATACTCCTTGTTGCACATGATCGCGCCGCCCCGCGGGCCCCGGAGCGTCTTGTGCGTCGTCGTCGTTGTGAAGTTCGTAACGCCAACGGATGTATTGTGCACGCCGGTAGCGCAGAGGCCGGCGATATGTGCGATATCGGCCATACAGTATGCGTCGATGCCGTCGGCAATCTCCTGGAATGCCTTGAAATCGATCTCCCGCGGGTATGCACTTGCACCGCAGACGATCATTTTCGGGCGCTCTTTCCGTGCCATCTCTTCAATAGCGGCGTAATCGAGCATTTCCGTCTCCCGATCGACACCGTAATGCGTTATGGTATACCACTTCCCGGTAATGTTGACCGGTGAACCGTGCGACAGGTGCCCGCCCTGCGCAAGGTCCTGGCTCATTATTGTATCCTTGTGGGCAAGGTAGGCGAAGTACACCGCCTGGTTTGCCTGGCTTCCCGAGTGGGGCTGGACATTTGCATGCTCCGCACCAAAAAGCGCGCAGAGCCTATCTCTTGCGATGTTTTCAACGATATCGTGATATTCGCATCCGCCGTAGTACCGTTTCCCGGGGTACCCTTCGGCATATTTATTGGTCATGATGGATCCCATTGCTTCGAGAACGGCCCGGGAAACCACGTTTTCCGAGGCGATGAGCTCAAGGCCATTCACCTGCCGGAGCCGTTCTTTCTCGATTAAACCGGCAATTTCTGGATCAAAGTCTGCCAGAGATGACATGTGCAAAGAGGTTTGCGCGAATAGGTAATATCTTTTCTTTCGCACAGGATTACCATAAGAATTAATAAGCAACCGGGAGCATCTTTACCGTTGAGGGAGGATATGGCGCAAAAGGATGCGATAATCAGAAATCTTGAGAATATTATCGAGGAAAAGGAGCGGGAGATTGTCATTCTGAAGGAGTCGGGAACTATGATTGATTCGAAGGAAACCGAGCGCGTAAAAAGCCTTGAAAAGAAAATTGTCGAAATCGAAAGCCTGGTCAAGGGATTAAAAGAAGAACTTCTGGATCTGAAGGCGATTGTGCGAAAAATTGCCCAGCAGCAGGAAGAGCGCATGGAAAAGGCGCCCCGTCCCAGGCCCGAGGTGCTGGCCGGCCCCCGCACCCAGCCGGAAGCCCCCCCAAAGGCCGGAATAACCGTCGCACCCAGAAAGCCGGAAGCCGCGGGCTCTGCGGCGGCGGCAAAGAAGCGCGGCGATGTGATGATCATGCAGTCGGACGGTACCCTCAAACCGGAACCCCGGCAGTCCGAGGACATGATCATTGCAGGGGCGCGGGGGATTCCGAAGAAGAAAACGGGCCGTCGGACGGACGTGGCTACGCGTGAGGAAGAGGAAAGCAAACCCCTTATTTATGCTGAAGACGATGATACTGTAGAGATCAAACGGAGAAAGGAGTAGGAGCCCGGTCTTTGCATATCACCCAGCTTGAGATCGATAATTTCAAGTCTTTTGGAAAAAAGACGAAAATACCTTTTTTTGAAGGTTTTACCGTTATTTCAGGACCGAACGGCTCAGGGAAAAGCAATATCATCGACAGCGTTCTCTTCTGCCTTGCCCTTTCCAGCGCCCGCGGGCTCAGGGCGGAGAAGCTCACCGATCTCATCAACCTCAATTCGGGGAAGAATACCGCAGAGGTGACCATCAGCTTTTCAGACGGGACAACCGTCCGCCGGCGCATAAAACGTACCGGACACGGCTATTACAGCTATAACTACCTCAACGACAGGCTCTGCAAACAGGGCGATATCCTCGAGTTCCTCGCACGCTTCGGCATCAAACCCGAAGGGTACAACGTCGTGATGCAGGGGGATATCACCCGCATTATGGAAATGAGCGACCTCGAGCGCCGCAGGATCATCGATGAAATCGCCGGTGTTGCGGAGTTCGACAAAAAGAAAGAGCAGTCGCTCGCAGAACTCGAGGTTGTCCGTGAGCGGATCGAACGGGAGGAGCTTCTGCTCCGGGAACTCACCCTGCGCCTCGATGAATTGAAAAACGAGCGCGAAGAGGCACTGAAATACCGCACATGGCAGGAGAAACTTGCATATTTCCGGAACTGCCATTCCGTCGCGCTCCTGCGGGAACGGAACCGGGAGCTGGCGTCACTCCACCAGCTCGTCGCGGAACAGACCCTGGAGATAGGCACCCTTCAGGAACGCAAAGAAGCCGAACTGGCGGAAACGGGCCGCCTTGAAGGTGAGATCCGCGCCATCGATCTCCAGATCAATGAGAAGAGCGGAAAGGAATACCTCGCGCTGCTTTCCGATCTCGAAGGGGCGAAAAGCGCCATAAAACTCGCTGAACAGACAATATCCCGCCTCAAACAGGAAAAAGAGACAAACCTGGACCAGATTAAAAAGGTCTACATGGATTCGAAACGCGCTGAAACGCGCGTTGCCGAACTCAGCGATGCAATACGGACGCTTTCCATCGATCGATCCAATATTGCGATGGAACTTGCAGGCAACCGCGCCGACCTGGAAAAAGTCGAGCGTTCGCTCCGTCTTGAAAACGATGAAGTGGCGGGGGCAAAGGACGAACTTTTCGCCATGATGAACCGTATCGAGGAGCAGAAAGCGATCCGGTCGGATCTTCTCCACCAGCAGGACATGCTCATCGAGCGCAGCCGCCTTCGAACCTCGGAAATCGAGCGGCTTTCCAACCGTCTCGAACAGATCGAGGGGGAGATATCGGAAAAAGAAGGGCAGATTTCCGAATATGCCGAATGCATCGGTCGGCTTGAGTCGGAAAAAGCGGTTCTTGATCGGGATATTTCGACGACGGAGAGCAGCCTTTTCTCCTACCGGTCGTCAATCGAAGGGCTGAAGAAGGATATCCGGACGTACGAACAGGGTATCATGCGGCTCGAGGCGCAGGCCCATGCCGCGGGGGGTGCCGGCGGAAAGGTCATGGAGGCCATCCTCGGAATGGAGGGTGTCTATGGCACGGTCGCCCAGCTTGGCCGGGCGCCTCCCGAATATACCCACGCCCTCGATACCGCAGCCGGCGGCCGTCTGCGATACGTGGTCGTCGAGAATGACACCATTGCCGCGGATGCAATCCGCTATCTTAAGGAAAACAGGCTCGGCCGCCTGACCTTTCTCCCCCTGAACAAGCTGCGGCCTCCCGATCTGCCGCCCCTGAAAGACCGGAATGTCATCGATTATGCGGTCAACCTGCTGGATTACGATCCCCTGTTCGATCCGGTGTTCCGCCTGATCTTCGGTGCGACGGTTATCATCGATACGCTTGAACGGGCCCGCAGGATGATGGGAACGTACCGGATGGTCACCCTTGAAGGGGAACTCCTGGAAAAAAGCGGAGCGATGACCGGCGGAGCGCAGCAACAGAAAAAGACGCTCGGCTTCGGCATCGCCGCCGATGACGAACTCAACCGGCTCCGGCAGGAACTTATCGGGATGGAGGCGGAGCTGTCCGATCTCGAGCTTGCCGTGTCGCGCCTGACAACGCAGGCCGAGGGGCTGCGACGCCAGCGTGCGGGCATCGACGAGCAGATGGCACGCTACCGCATGCTGACGGAGGAATACGACCGCAGGAATACGGATATTGTCGCGGAGCGGGATGCCATCCGCCAATCCCTGACAGCGATGGAGGAGGAGATCGGCGGCGGCTCTTCCCGTCTTGCAGCAATAGAAGAGGAGATTGAAGGCATCACCCGCACGATAACGGATCTCTCATCGCGGATTGACCATCTCAAGGCACGCCTCGACAAAACCGGTATTCCGGCTCTTTCCGAACAGATGGAGCGCCTCCGGAAAGACATCGCGGAGCACGAGCGCCGGTTGAGGAACAAGGACGCTGATATTGCCGATGCACAACGCGAGCGGCAATATTTCTCCAAACGGCTGGAAGAGCTGGAAGCGGAACGGCAGCGCAACGAGGACCGGAACCGGGGCATTGACAGTGAGATTGCCGATTCGGAAGCATCAATAACCGCCCACCGGGGAAAAATTGCGACGCTTGAAGATCGGCAGAAGAGCTTTTCCAAGGAGCTCGATGAGTTGAGGCAGCAGCGGGATGCCATCACAACGGCGATATCCGCGGCGGAAAAACGGTCATTGGAACTGCAGAGCGGTATAGAGCGCCTTTCGCTCCAGATATCCTCGTTGCGCCAGCGTGAGGAAGCGCTGGCCGCGGAGATCGAGGCACTCCGGGAAGCAGCAGCGGATGTGCAAACCGATCTGACCCTTCCCGAAATCGAGGAGGGTATCGGGAATGCCGAGCGGCAGCTCAAAGCGATCGGCGCTGTCAACATGCTTGCGATCGATGAGTTCGAACGTGTCGAGAAGCGGGTTTTGGAACGCAACGAGAAGAAGGAAGTCCTCTCGCGGGAGCGCACGCTCCTCATCGAACGTATCGAGCGGTTCGAGAACATGAAGCTTGAGGCGTTCATGAGCGCCTATACGGCAATCGATGAAAATTTCCGGTCGATCTTTGCGCGTCTGACCAGCGGCAGCGGGCATTTGATTCTGGATAATGAAGAGGATCCTTTCGGAGGCGGCATGACGTTTGCCGTGCAGCCCCGCGATAAAAAGGTGCACCTCTTAAGTTCGCTCTCCGGAGGAGAAAAGTCGCTGACGACGCTTGCGTTTATCTTCTCCATCCAGCAGTATATGCCTGCGCCGTTTTATGCGCTTGACGAGATCGACATGTTTCTCGATGCGTCAAATGTCGAACGGATTGCGACGCTCATCAAAGAGCTTTCCCATGATGCCCAGTCCATCATCGTTTCGCTTCGCCGTCCGACGATTGAACGGGCCGACAGAATAGTCGGTGTGACGCTTCGCCCCGACAAAAGCACCTATGTGACCGGTGTAAAGAGCAATGCCTGAAGAACCGGTTGAAATCCTTGTCTCGATGGCAGAGCGGGGCGAAATTGATCCGTGGAACATCGACATTGTCGAAGTGACGGATCGGTTTCTCTCCGAACTGGAACGCCTCCGGGAGCTTGATCTTCGCATATCCGGAAGAACGCTCTTCTTTGCGGCAACGCTGCTCAGGATGAAATCGGAGTACCTGCTCGAAGCGGAACTGGATGCCGCCGACACGGGATTTTCCGAAGACCTTGATGAATTCACCGATGATTTCGGTATAGACGGGAATTTCGACTTCGGGGACGTTGCAGAGCCTATCGAACGCCTTGAACGCGAGATACAGCGCAGGATAGGGAGAAAAAAGCAGCGCGCCCGCCCCGTCACCCTCTATGAACTCATCAAACAACTCAAAACCGCTGAAAAGGAGGAGCGCCGACGGCACCGGCGCCGGGCGGCAGCACCGGTGTTTCTTATCGAAGCGGACGACGTCGTCGGCATAGCCCACGAAGAAGACTTTCAGGATGCGGCATCGTCCGTTCTGTCCTCCTTCGAAGAGGCCGAACGCACGCATGGCCGGGTGACCCTCTCCGATCTCTGCTCCGCGATGGCGTGCGGTGTCCGGGAAGTCTATATTCCGCTCCTCTTCCTGATGATCGAAGGCAAATTACAGCTCACCCAGGAGGAGTTTTTCGGCGAGATCCTCATTTCCCGATCGCCTGATAGCAGCGTCGCCGGCGATAACGCCGACTGAGGATATCCGCGCCCTTTCCTGCCGGCATCTCCTCACGGTGCGCTCCGCGGTTCTCCCGCGCGTTTCCCGGACCCCATATTATCCAACCCCATTCTGCGCGTTTTTTTCGTTCATGGAGTACTCCGGTACGGTTATTCAGGCCGGTAGACCGCAATTGGTGCAGAAGGTTTATCTCTCACGATACCTCACATAGTAAGGTCGACCTTTCCCGGGGGTGCCCGGGGGGCGCTTCCGCGGCGGTGCCGCGGGAGCGGGGGAGGCGTGTTGGGAAGGTTTAATACGAACCTGCGCCAACATTATTCCCCTACGACATACATTATTCCCCTGATTCGTGATGGAGAACCAAAATCACCCGGGTGGGGGTGTTGGTTCTGACGTTGGCACGAGGCAATGCGGAAATCTATTTAGTAACCGCTGATTCCTTTAACTAAAACCGATACTGTGTGCCGAAGTCTGCAGACGTCTGTCTGTAGCGTACTTCTTCAAAAATTCTGGTTGATCCTGCCAGAGGTCACTGCTATCGGGGTTCGATTAAGCCATGCGAGTCGAGAGGGTTCGGCCCTCGGCGGACTGCTCAGTAACACGTGGATAACCTGCCCTAAGGTGGGGCATAACCCCGGGAAACTGGGGATAATACCCCATAGGTTAGAGATGCTGGAATGCCCTTTAACTCAAAGCTCCGGCGCCTTAGGATGGATCTGCGGCCGATTAGGTTGTTGTTGGGGTAACGGCCCAACAAGCCTGTAATCGGTACGGGTTGTGGGAGCAAGAGCCCGGAGATGGATTCTGAGACACGAATCCAGGCCCTACGGGGCGCAGCAGGCGCGAAAACTTTACAATGCGGGAAACCGTGATAGGGGAACTCCGAGTGCCCGTAAAATCGGGCTGTCCACCAGTTTAAATAACTGGTGAAGAAAGGGCCGGGCAAGACCGGTGCCAGCCGCCGCGGTAATACCGGCGGCTCGAGTGGTGGCCACTATTACTGGGCTTAAAGCGTTCGTAGCTGGTTTGTTAAGTCTCTGGGGAAATCTTCCGGCTTAACCGGAAGGCGTCTCAGGGATACTGGCAGACTAGGGACCGGGAGAGGTGAGGGGTACTCCAGGGGTAGGAGTGAAATCCTGTAATCCTTGGGGGACCACCTGTGGCGAAGGCGCCTCACCAGAACGGCTCCGACAGTGAGGGACGAAAGCTGGGGGAGCAAACCGGATTAGATACCCGGGTAGTCCCAGCCGTAAACGATGCGCGTTAGGTGTATCAGTGACCACGAGTCACTGAGGTGCCGAAGAGAAATCGTGAAACGTGCCGCCTGGGAAGTACGGTCGCAAGGCTGAAACTTAAAGGAATTGGCGGGGGAGCACCACAACAGGTGGAGCCTGCGGTTTAATCGGACTCAACGCCGGAAAGCTCACCAGTTAAGACAGCTGAATGATAGTCGGGCTGAAGACTCTACTTGACTAGCTGAGAGGAGGTGCATGGCCGTCGTCAGTTCGTACTGTGAAGCATCCTGTTAAGTCAGGCAACGAGCGAGACCCACGCCAACAGTTGCCAGCTCATCCCCCGGGATGGAGGGGACACTGTTGGGACCGCCTCTGCTAAAGAGGAGGAAGGAATGGGCAACGGTAGGTCAGCATGCCCCGAATTATCCGGGCTACACGCGGGCTACAATGGGTGGGACAATGGGTATCGACACCGAAAGGTGAAGGCAATCTCCTAAACCCATCCGTAGTTCGGATTGTGGGCTGCAACTCGCCCACATGAAGCTGGAATCTGTAGTAATCGTGTTTCAAAATAGCACGGTGAATATGTCCCTGCTCCTTGCACACACCGCCCGTCAAACCACCCGAGTGAGGTCTTGATGAGGCCGTCGTATACGCGGCGGTCGAATCTAGGTTTTGCAAGGGGGGTTAAGTCGTAACAAGGTAGCCGTAGGGGAATCTGCGGCTGGATCACCTCCTAACGAATTATTTCGGGAACGCGGTTTACCATTGCAGACTGTAAAATTGCCGGTGTCAGCAAGGACAGAGGGCTCATAGCTCAGCTGGAAGAGCGCCGCCTTTGCAAGGCGGAGGCCCTGGGTTCAAATCCCAGTGAGTCCACTTTCGATGCACCTGGAGATGCGAGTTTCCAGGGAAGGGCTGAGGGTCAAACCAATGACCCCACGAGGCCGTGTAGAGGTTTGCACTCAGGACGTTAAATGGGTTTGACGGAGCACTGGTCTAAGCCTGTCAGTGGATGGCTCGGTTCGAGTGCCGAAGAAGGACGTGCCAAGCTGCGATAAGCTCCGGGTAGACGCAAGGAGTCTATGATCCGGAGATCTCCGAATGGGACATCCCAGCACTTCGGTGTTGATCCGTTGAGGATCGGGAACGCCCCGAATTGAAACATCTCAGTAGGGGCAGGAAAAGAAATCAACCGAGATGTCGTTAGTAGAGGCGATCGAACACGACACAGTTCAAACCGAATCCCGCAAGGGAG
>JAAEEQ010000034.1 GCA_013415665.1 Methanomicrobiales archaeon | reverse complement strand
ATGTCACCCACGTAGATTTCACGGTCATGCGGAACCGTAAACCGGTAGGAAAGGACGCTGGTGCCGATAAGGCGGAATTTCGACGGATCGGCGGTATCAATATCGTGCAAATTCATCATGGTAATCCCCAAACCACTGGAGGTAATCGCGTGCGGAAAGGCCGACATGGCCCATGCCGCTGATGAGGTCCTGGCGGATGGCAAGGGCGACATCCGCATCGATGGCAACGGCCCGGTGCGCATCAAGGAGGGGGTACGGATAGCCCGGTATTCTCCCGTCTCCGGCGTATGCGGCACAGGCGGCAAATGCCGCCGCAGGGTCAGCAACGCCGTTGTGCGGCACTTCCAGCTTGAATGCCGAATGCGCGCGCCGGTGGAGTTTTGCGAGGTACAGATCGCCGTGCTCCCACTGGGCATGCCGCTGCTGGTCGACGATGCCGGAGGGAACGGGCACGTACCAGGGTTCCGGCACTCCCGTGTCCCGGGCATACTGTTCGACCGTCCAGACCAGGGGGATGCCGCCCCCCCATGTCAGCGACGACCGTTTCGTAAGCGCACAGATCCCCACTCCCCGCTTTGCCGCATCCCCGAGCACGCCAAGCAGCAGGGGTTCGTGGCTCGCATGGCTGACGCGCAGCGACCCGTCAAGCAGCAGGCAGTCCCCCGCCTGCAGGGAGGATACCGCCTGTGCGGCAACCCAGTATTCCAGCATATCCCTCACGACCGATGCAGCGGCGGAGAGATCCTCGCTTTTCAGCGGTGTTTCCGGCAGAAAACCCGTGCACTCCTCGTAGACGTCTTCATACTCGGTACTGACCGTCCCGGGAGCGATCCGGAACAGCCGCAATGGGGAACGCCGGCGCCGGATACAGGCGCCGTTCCGGTAAGCGCTTTCGGCAGCGCGGGCGGCAATGAGGGAAAAGGATCCCGATTCCACAACCGTGGCATTGCTGCCGTCGACCGCCGCCACGCACCCCGGAAAGGCCGGCGAACAGGGGGAAAAGTCATCCGGGGAAAGCCCGCTCTCCTGCGCGAACCGTGCAAGCTGCGTGCGCGGGGCATGTGCGTGGAGGTGCCCGACAAACCGGATCAGATCCTGTGCGTAGGAGGGATCCCGGCGCATGGTCAGGATACCTCCAGGATCCGGCTGGTGTCGTCCGGCCCCATCTCCACCTGCAGCGTATTGGTAAACTCGCCCTGGATGTCGCTGATGTGCGAGATCAAAAAGATCTGCTGGAATCTCGATTCCTGTGACCGAAGGGCCATAAGAAGGTGGTTGCGCCGTTCTTCGTCCTGGCTGCCGAATATCTCGTCGAAGATGAGAAACGTGCTGTCATGCAGCTGGTGCATGTCGGCAAGGTAGTGGGAGAGCGCTATCCTGAGGGCGATGGCGATATCGTCCTGCTCGCCCCCGGAAAACCGGTTTGCCGGAAACTGATCGCCCATATCGTGGACAAGCACGTTGAATGAGTCGTCGATGAGGACGTTTTCATACCGCCCGTCGGTGATTTCCGAAAGCACCCTCCCCGCTTCCGCTTCGATGCGGTCCCTGACCACATAGAGCAGATACGTGACATAGTCACCCAGTTTCTGGCGGGTCATTTTCAGCAGTGCCGATTCCTGTTCGAGCTTCCGGGAGATCGCGGCATATCCGGCAATCGTCTCCCGCTCCCGGGTGAGGCGCCGGAGTTCCCGTTCGAGCGCCCCCCGTTCCGCTGTTTTCTCTGCGCGGGACGAGGCCAGCATTTCGCAGGCACGAAGAAGCGCACTGCGCTGCTGTGCCGCTTCGAGGTACCCGGCGTTTGCATCACCGTAACGGGCACCTTCCTCGCGGATCTCTTCCAGTTCCCGGCGGGCTGTTTCGAGCTGGCGGTTCCGGTCCTCGATGGTCCGTGCGATTCCCGGCATCTGCGCAGCTTTTTCACGAAGGGCAAGATACCTGCGGAACGCTGCATCCGCGGATTCGAACGCTTCCTGCGCGTGGGCGTAGCGTGCAGGATCAAAGCCGTTGCCGGAGCGCCTGCGGGTAACCTCGTCAAGCGCGGCGACGGCATTCCGAAGGTCGGCGCGCAGGGACGCTGTGCGCCGTTCGGTCTCGTCCTTTCGTGAAAGGCGCTCGTTCAGGGCAAGATGCTCCCGCCATGCCGGATCCAGACCGGCAAGGGCTGCTTCGATCGAGATCTTCCGGTCCGGGTCGAAGGCGATACCGGACAGGTCCCGCTCCGTTTCCTCCCTTTGTGTAAAACACGCCTCCGCCTCCGCGCACAGGTGCTGCCAGTCGGTGCGAAGCGTTTCGAGGCGCGCGGCGTGGTCGCGGGCCTGCCGAAGCCGGTCACGAAGCCCCGCAATCTGCGCATCGCAATCCGTCTGTTCGGCATCAAACGAGGAGATCAAGCGCAAAAGATCGCTGCGCCGGGTGTCGCATGCAGCAATCAGGGCCTCGAATTCCTGCAGGATGCCGGGGTACTCGTCCCCGAGGGCGCGGTGGCAGGTCGGGCATACGCCGTCCTGCCCCTGTTCGCGGAGTTCGCGATACTGCCCCTCAAAGCGCGCCCGCTCCCGCACGGTTCCCTGCTCCTGCTCCCGGGCCGCACTGGCGCGATCGCGGATGGCATCACGGTGCGCTTCGCAGGAAGCGAGGGTTGTTTCGAGGCCCGCCGGATCGCCGGCGGCTGCGCATATCCTTTCGAGACGCGTCATCTCGTCCCTGAACGATCGTACCCGCTCTTCAAGAGCGTTGAGGCGGACCGTGACACCGTGGAGCGCCTCGCGGCAGGTCCGGTACCGGGGCTCGTTCTGCCGCAGACCCTCAAGCTCATGCAGGAGGCTGTTGCGCCGGGCTATCTCCGGCTCAAGGCGAAAAAGCCCTTCTTCGGCGGCGGCGAGCGCAGAGAGATCGGCCTCATGCTGGCCAAGGCGTTCGCGGAGATCCGCGATGCGATCCGCAATCGCCCGTTCTTCCCCCGCAAGGCGCTCGTCGGTTTCCTTTCGCTCACGCTCCCCCTCTGCCCTCTCCCTGCTCCTTCGGAATGCCTCCTCCGCCCCCTCAAGGTCGCGAAGCGCTCCCGTTTCATCTTCGAGCACCGCATATTCGCCGGCAAGGCGCCGCATCTCCTGCTCAAGCAGCCCGATGGCATGCACACGCGACTCTTCCTGCGCCTTCAGCCTGATATATGCCTCTTTTTTCTTCTGCGCCGCCTGCAGGGATGCCTCGACCTGCTCAAGCTCGCGGCTCCGGTTCCGGTATTCCCCTTCAAGCCGGGTAATCGCGTCGCTGCATGCTGAAAAATCGTCGGCCGCTTTCTGCTGCCGCTCCACTGTTTCATCGGCATCGAACTGCTCGAGCAATGTCTGGTACCCGATAAGGTCCTTTTCTTTTTCCTGGATGCGTTCTCTCAGCAGCGTGTCGGCTTCTTCCTTGATGAAATCGATGCCGAGAACCCGCATGAACCATTTACGCCGGTCACCGGGCTGTTTTTCAAGGAGCGAATGCAGATCGCGCTGCCCGGCGTAGATCGTGTGGCGGAAATCCTCGGGACCCATCCCGATAATCCTGGTGATCTGCTGCGATACGTCCGAAACGCCCTTTGCCAGCAGGGAGTCCCCGATATGAAGCTCCGCATCGTGGATGCCCGACGTGCCTTTGCGAAACGATCGCACGACGGTGTAATCGGTTCCCCCGACACCGAAATCCAGCCGGACCTCGCAGACGTCACGCGGGCCCGCGAGCGAGTGGACGACGAACTCGCCGGCACCCTGGCCGAGCCCCCGCACACCGTACAGCGCGAAGAGAACCGCTTCGACGATGGTGCTCTTGCCGGAGCCGTTGTTGCCGATGATGCCGGTGATACCGTCGCGGAACCGGATCTGCTCGTCCCGGTATCGCTTGAAATTCTTCAGGCGGAGACTATGGAGCAGCATTATAATCCTCCGTGTGCCGTGCCATGATGGTCCGGAGCACCTCCTGGCCGGTGTTCAGGACAAACGCGTATTCCTGTTCTGCCGGAGGATGTTTCCGGAGAAATTCCGCAAACTCCTCGACGTAATCCACGGTTTTGAGGTCGTGCCCGATGGTCGGCACCGGCGTATCCGCAGCAATGACCCGGAACCGCAGATCCAGCACGCGGCTCCGTGCTTCGCCAAGCTCCCGACGCCCGAGGGCATGCAGTGTTTCCCGTTCGATGCCGTCAAGCGTAAGCTGGCACATCGGGTTGCTCAGGTCCGAAGGCACTCCCTCTACAGCGGCCATGACGGCCCCGACAATCTCCTCTGCGGACCTGCCGGCACAGGAAATCCGGCCGAGATCCATCATGGGCGTGTGGGGCAGCGGCAGATGGGTGACCGCCCGGCTGTCCGTATCGACCAGCAGCCCGCCCTTGGTGTCGCGGATTTCACCGTAGGAGACGTACTCCTGCGAGCCGGAATACCATGCGTTGTCGGCAATCCGGCGTTGATCATGGAAATGGCCCAGGGCGATGTAATCGAAATCGGCGGAGAGGATCGTGGCGTCGAGTTCATGTTCCGCCACCGTTTTCAGGCGATGATCGGAAAGCATGCTCGCGAGCCCGTGGGTCACCAGCACGTTCGCATGATCCGGCGCCCGGACAATCGCATCGTAGGCTGAACGGTAGTCAGCGGCCGAGAGCATATTCGGGATGAGATGGAACATGACATCGCCGATCTCGACCGGTTCGTACCTGTACCGGTAGGCAAGATGCAACGTCCCGGCGTGGTACGCCAGCACTTCGAACGGCGACGGCGTGTACCGGGTTTTCGGCATGCTGTGATTGCCCGCGATGGCGACAAGCGGAATATCCGCCTCCAAAAGCCGGTCGCACGCCGCGAGCACGGTCGTATATGCGCGGGTTTTCGGCCTTACCCTGTCGAAAAGGTCGCCGGCATGGACAAGGACATCCGGCCGCTGTGCGATGATATGATCGATGCCTGCGAGGAAGTTTTCGTATACGAGACGTTCCCGGAGGTTCATCCCGTCCCCGTCCACCCGGGAGAATGCAGCCAGACCGAGATGGCTGTCGGCTATGTGGACAATGCGCATGAATAACGAATCCTTTTTTGCTGTCTCTTTATAGTCATATGTCCTGCAGGGTGAAGCTGAAAATCACCCGGAATCGCCATCTATCTATATACACGGAATCGATATTAGTATGGTGATTTTGTGTCCCGAAGAGCAGTCGATGCACTTTTTCAGTCTCTGTTTCTGCTGACGGATATACGGGCGCTGCTCAGGGAGACCGCACCCTCCCATGCACTTGATCCCGTGCAGCGGGAACATGCGGAGAATCTCCTTGCGAAGTGCAAAAAGCAGCTGGCAATACTCGAGGAGGAACTTACCCGATGAAATGTGCCGGAGATATCGACACCCGCGATGTCGAGGAGCTCTATATCAATATCGATCCCATCCAGGCGGGAGGACGCCTGACACCCGAGGCGCTGAAAGCCGTCATCGCCTATGGCGACGGGTATTCGGTCTGTGACAACTGCAGAAAACCCTTCCGGCTCGATTACATCCAGAAACCGCCGATTGCAGATTTTCATGCGGAACTCGCCGAATGGCTTGGCATGGACACCGCCCGCGTGGTGCCGGGGGCACGCCGGGGATTCCAGGCGGTTGCGGGCACGTATGTCGAAAAAGGGGATCCTGTTCTCCTGACAGCGCTCTCCCATTACACGGAGTTCGTGGCGATCGAACAGTCCGGGGGCGTCGTACGGGAGATCCCGAAAGACCAGCGCAATCATATCACGGCAGAGAACACCGCCGAAAAAATCGAAGAGGTCACCAGGGAGTTTCACAAACCGCCGCGCCTGATCTTTGTCGAACACGTCGATTACCAGTACGGCCACATTCACGATATCAGGGGCATCGCCCGTGTTGCCCGCCAGTATGACATTCCCGTCCTGCTCAACGGCGCGTATTCCGTCGGCATCATGGAGGTGAACGGCAAAAGCCTCGGCGTCGACTTCGTTGTCGGTTCCGGCCATAAAAGCATGGCCTCTCCCGCGCCCTCGGGCGTGCTTGCGACCACCGGGGAGCGTGCGGGTGAAGTGTTCAGGACCACCGGGGCACGCGGTGACGTGACGGGGCGGACCTTCGGCATCAAGGAAGTCGAGATGATGGGCTGTACGCTCATGGGCGTTACCCTCATGGGCATGATGGCGTCGTTCCCGGTGGTGAAAGAACGGGTCCTCCACTGGGATCGCGAGGTCGCGCACAGCCGGATCATTGCCGCTGCGCTCGAATCGATCGAAGGCACGACGATACTCTCCGATATGCCCAGAGATCATTCGCTCACCCGGGTCAATACCATCGGGTCCTTTGACCGCGTTGCCCAGACCCATAAAAAACGGGGCTTTTTCTTCGCCAATGAACTCAAGAAGCGGGGAATTACCGGCGTGATTCCGGGATCGACGCGGGTCTGGAAATACAATACCTACGGGCTGACCGAAGCCCAGGTACGCCACGTGGCGACATCATTCATCGAGATTGCCGGGGAAAACGGGATTCCGGTCCGGTGATCTCCCGGATCACCCCGTTTTTTGCCTCGTAATAGCGCAGGGTCGTGTAAACGGCCGTCTCCAGTTCATCCAGCCGCATCAGCGTTTCGTCGTTCTCCACCTTCGCCATATCCGCAGCGATTGCCGGGTGTTTCGGCACCGCCCGGCAGCCCAGATCGCCGGCATGATCGCGGAACGTTCTGATGCTGCGGGCGAGTGCAACCGTTTCATCTTTGTCATAGGTGATCAGCGGACGAAGCACCGGGATGCGAGGGGGCACGACCGATGCGATCACTCCCATGTTGGCAAGCGTCTGCGAAGCAACCTGCCCGAGATTATCGCCGGTGACAAGTGCCCCCGCAGTCTCCATGTCTGCAATCCGTGCGGCGACACGGTGCATAAACCGTTTGCAGATAACGCAGCGGTTCCGGACCGATGCCTCTTTTGCAAGCCGCTCGTAAAAGGGTTCGAAATCCGCGACGATAAGGAGGAGGGGCTGCCCCGGGCACCATGTGGAGAGAGTCCTGTGGTGCAGCTCTGCGGTGGACCGCACATCGCTGCCCGCCCAGCTCCCGCCATCACAGTGGAGGTGCACGAGACGGCACCCCCGCCGCATCATAAGCCAGCCTGCCACCGGTGAGTCGATCCCGGCAGAGAGGAGGGAGAGAACCCGGCCCTGGGTGCCGAGAGGGAGCCCCCCGGGTCCCGGCAGGACAGTGTCGTATACGAGCCCCCCGAAATCCCGCGCTTCGACGAAGAGCTCGTAATCGGGCGATGTCAGATCAACCCGCACCCCCGGCACGGCATCGAGGACTGCGGCGCCGACCGATGCGCCGAGCTCCTGGCTGGTAAACCCTTCCATCCCCGAGCGCCGTGCCCGTACACCGAAGGACATGCCCGGCTGCAGGTGCTCTGCGGCAAACGCGACCGCCGCCGATTCGATGGCAGCACGGTCAGGAGCCGTGCGCGTGCAGACACTGACACCGACAATCCCGAATATCGATCGTGCTATGTCGGCAAGGGCGTCGGTATCCGGCCCCTGGACCAGGATCCTTCCCCGGTGAATGTCAAATGAATGGGCCAGTCCCGCCGCATCGAATGCCATCCGGAGATTGTCGAGAAGATGGGTGATATACCACCGCCGTACCGATTCGCTCTTTAAAAACAATTCCCCGTATTTTACCAGTACCACGTTCATCGATTCACCTTCGGTTCGATTGTTACCGATGCAAAGCCAAGCCCGAGCAGTTCCCCGATCATTCCCGATGCGCGGGAGCATTCGCCGGCTTCGCACTCCACCGTTGCCCTGTCCCCGGAGACACGTACCCGGAGATGCCCCCGCACGCGCCGCCGGAGCAACCGCTCCGCCCGCCGCACGCGCTCCAGCCCGTCCCGGGAAACGGGCGTACCGGCGGGAAAGCGGGTTGCAAGGCAGGACGATGACGGCACGATGGGGATGCCGAAGTCTCCGGCCATGCTGCGGATCTCCTCCTTTCCGATTCCGCATTCCTTAAACGGGCTCGCGATCCCCAGTTCGGCAAGGGCACGCATGCCGGGGCGGGTGCCGGCAGCATCGTCGGCATGCGTTCCGTCCACGACCGTCGCATAGCCGTGTGCTGTTGCCCAGGCCGCAATCGCCTCCATCATCCGGTATTTGCACCGGTAGCACCGATCATCGGCATTGCCGGCGACTGCCGGCAGGGCAAGCATGTCGACGGCCAGCACATGGAAGGGGATGCTGAGCCGGTGGGCTATCCGTTCGGCGCGTCGGCACTCCCCCGGAGGATTCATGCCGGTATCCACCGTCACGGCTGCAGCCGGTATGCCGTTTGCAGCAGCGATGGCAAGGAGCAGCAGGCTGTCGGTGCCGCCGGAGACGGCAATTACCACCGGGGCGGCACTGGAAAGCCTGTCTGCTACGCAGGCAACGGGCATGGTATATCCAATAGTCGGTGAGGAGGGAAATGCATATCGGAAAAATCCCTTCAGGCATTTTCCTGCACCCGGCACCGGGCACGAAGCCTGCTTATAGAAAATTCTTTAAAAAGCGCGGGCTGATGTGTTTATGCAATGGCGCGGAATACCAAAAGTAAGGAAAAAGAACCGCAGAAACTGTTTTATCTCTTCTATACACGTGAACGATGGAATAACTGGATGGCGGCGCTGGAAGAAAGCAGTTTCGAGGAGAGTGAAGAACCTGATGAGATGCCCGAAGGACTCCGGAAACTGCAGAATTTTACCGACGATATCAATTCGGCAGTGCTGAAAATCCCGAAACTTGTCGAAAGCGGTGTATTCGCACCGGAAGAAGCCTTAGAAAAGCTGAATGAAATCGAAGAGATAATCATGGGCCCGGCGCCGGAAGGCGATATCCGGGAGATTATAGAGGGTGTCCAGCTCCGGTTCCTGGTCCTCTTCGTCGCCGTAAAAAAGTTCATCCAGGACGAATACGAGGGGGACATCAAGGCCCTTATCACCGAGGGGCGTGCGGCCGAGGGCGAGGACGCGGAAAAAGCGCTGGATATCGCAGGTATTATCGGTGCCCTGGTCATCGCAGGAGGGTCCTGCTGTGGAAAGTACTTACGGGGCGATCTCGATGAGCCCGGCATGTTCGACGACTGGCTCATCGAGATCGATGACATGGCGACGGTCCTCAAAACCCTGAAAAAGTTCGATGAAGAACCCGGTGAGGCATATTGATTGCTGGCAGGGCACGATTCCACGCCTCCAAAAAAATACAGAATATCGTAGGGTACAGAATACCCGATCTTGTTTTTACCGGATCTTTTCTCGAAGCGATTCTCTCCGCTGCCGATTACGACCGCATGGACCGGACGTTAAAAGAACAGATACTCAGGATAATCGATGATTTTCTCGACTGCCGCTGTGCGCATGCGCCCCTCTGCGGATGCCCGGAGCGGAAATTTTCCCGCCTGATCCTCGAACTCAGGGAAACCGGCCTGGACCACCGGCAGATTAGTGCCTACCTCCTTGAAGAATATGGGATCGACCTGTATCCTGCGGATATCCTGAGTTTTCTCGAGGACTCGGTGCACGTGCTCGAAGCGATCCGGGATGTGGCGGCCCTCGAGGGGGAAGACGCCTTAAAGGAGAAGGCGGACGCGCATATCTCCCGGATCGAGCGATAACGCCTCATCCCCTATTCTATCGGCTCTCCCAGAACCAGTACCGGGATGCCGTCCAGCCGCTCGTACACCAGAGGATAGCACCACAGCCGCCACGCCCCCTCCGTCAGGCGCACATCGGCAAGATTGGCGTCTTCGAGCAGCATGATGGCAGGTGATCCGCAGAGAAAGCCACGGTGTGCCGCCCTTCCCGCCTCCCGGTGAAGGGGTGTTGCCACCGATATCGTGTCAGTCCCGAAAAGCCGGAGGTGCGGGCAGAGCCGCCGGAGAACGCCGGGGACATCGGGGTGAATCCAGGGATGTTCGCGGGCATACCGGTCAGGATGCCGGCTCCGGTCGCGAAACGATCCCGTCCTGATGAGGATTCCGCGGGCATCACCGGCACCCTCCACGGCTTCGGCGACCATGGATGGCGTCACCGGCCCGCCACCGTCAACCGGGATGTCACGGCAGTACACGGGCGCAATGATCTCCTCGGAGGATATCAGATCCATAAGATCGGCACCACCGGCACAGAAATGCCGCGGAAAATCGAGATGGGTGCCGGCATGGGAAGAGAGCGAAAGGATACTGGTCGTTGCGCTGTCGCCGCGTTCCAGGGAGCGGTTTTCCTCAACGCGGCACGGCGGCGTGCCGGGATAGAGCGGGCTTGCGCAGGTGAGGGGGTATGAGAGCAGGAGGCGCATCAGTGCCCCACTGCCCGGTCTCGTCCGCCGCTGCACAGGCGCTCAGGCATACGGCATGTGAAAGATGCGTTCATAGAATTCGGCTCTCAGTTCTGCAAATGCAGCATTCCCGGTCTCGTCGAACCGCTCGGCACGTTCGATCCTGCCGTATTCCGACTCCGGGAATGTCGCGTACAGGGGAAAGGTCCGCTGCAGTCCCTTCAGTTCGTCGTAGGAGAGGGGCTGCCCTTTCAGCTCGGTGCTGTCGAGCAGCTGGTGCACTTCCGCATCCGCGTCGAGATATCCCTGTTCCACGCAGTACTGGTGGAGCCGCGTTCCCCGGTAGGGCGTAAAAAGGTACACGTTCATCGTGCTCGGGTGAATCAGGCGGTTGATGCGGATGGTATCGAATACCAGTTCCCGTGTCTCTCCCGGAAACCCGATGATGTTGTTGACGGTATAGGCGATCCCATACTCCTCGAGCAGATGTGCGGCACGGAGTATCTGTTCGTTCGAGTAATTCCTCGCGAGTATCTCCCTGCGGAATGCCTCGTTGCCGCACTCTATCCCGAACTGGGCATTCTGGCAGCCCATATCCCTGATAATCCGGATTTTCTCCTCACTGACCGTTTCGGGGCGTGTCTGGCACCAGAAGGGCAGACCCACCTCCTTTTTATACAGGGCGGCAAATTCCTCGAGATCGGGTATCGGGCGTGCAAGAAATGTTTCGGAGTTGAAATCGATGTAATTGGCCTCGTATTTTTCCTTGAGATATTTCATTTCCGCGATGATCCGGCGCACGCTCTTCTGGCGGTAATAGGATTCGTTCAGGCATTCGCGGTAGAGCCGTTTGAGCTCCGGGCTTGCGCAATAGGTGCACTGGTAGGGGCAGCCGCGGTCGAGCTCCACATGCAGCATGGCATAGATCCTGCCCTGCATCGGGCGGTAAATCCGTTCCTTTTCGAATATATCGTAATCGATGAAGGGCAGTGCGTCGAGATCCACCGGCCTGCGCATCGGATTTTTGATAATGCCGCCCGGCGTTTTTGCCCAGATATTGGGGATACCGGTTGTTGATGTTCCCGCCTGCAGCCTCCTGCAGAGCTCGACCAGCGCCTCCTCCCCCTCGCCGATGCAGGCAAAATCGATCCCATCGACAGCGAGCACCTCATCGGGGCTGAAGGTGGTGAATACGCCGCCCGCGATGGTCGGGATGCCGCGATTCCGGATCCTCCCGATGAGGCGGCGTGCAAGATCGAAGGTGTCCTGCACGAGGGTGACGGCAATCAGGTCGGGTCGATACGAATCGACGAGATGATCGAGGTCCTCGAGCATATCGGTTTCCTTGAACCGGACGCCGGTGTCTGCATAGTCGAACCTTTTTATCTGGAGCAGTTCGACTTTCTTCATTTCGAAATTGATCTCTTCCGTATGGTAGAAGGTCGTGTCAAACAAACGTGTCTCGAATCCTGCTTTCCTGAGGCAGGCGTGCAGAAGTGAGATGTTGATGGGGAGCAGGGTCGCCATCATCGTGTTCGGGTAGATGAAGAGCACCCGGAAATCATGCGTTGCCTTGGTCATGGTACCACCTCTCGAGAATATCCGCTGCCTGCTGCATCGCCTCCTCCGTTCCGACCGATATGCGTATGCATTCACCGAGAAGGCCGAACGATGAGCCGGATCGGATGAGGATGCCGTTCTTTTCGAAATGATCGATTAATGCTCCGGTATGGTGTCTTCCGACGACGATGTTGACGAAATTCGTCCTGCCCGGGACGACTGTCAGGCCGGAGGCCTGGAGGCGGCCGACGAACCGCTCCTTTATCCGGTTTGCCTCGCGCACCGACTCCTCGACCAGCGCGGCGTGCTGCAGCAGGATCCGTGCGTATTCGACGGCAAAACTGTTGACCTCGTACATCGGCCTGAACTTGCCCATCTTTTCGATAATGTCCGGGTGTGCGAGGGC
>JAAEEQ010000144.1 GCA_013415665.1 Methanomicrobiales archaeon | reverse complement strand
GGAATGGTCATGCCTCCGGCGGTCTCTCCCGCATACGCCACCCGCAGCCGGTTGCTGACGCACAAACCCGCATGGCATGCCTGGCGCAGGACGGCAATGAGGGCATCGAAGTCATCCTCGCGGATGAGGGAGATATTGTAAATGATGTCTCCCGTATCCTCTTCGGGTTTATAGGTCACCTTCAGCGCATATTCCTCGATCCGGTGATTGACAAATTGGAGGGGCCTGTGCATCCATACAGAGTCCTTCATGGCAATAGAAAAATTGTTCTATACGCTTGGTGACATGGTACGTGAATGATTCGGCGACGGTCACGAGAGGCAGTCTGGAAGATCCTCGAGGCGGCATCGTTCGATGTCGAAGAGGGTGACGGGCAGATCGACCTTCAGGCATACCGGGATGACGAATGCGTCATCGTTCTCTGTTCGGACGAGGAGGACGAGATTGCCGCATTTGACGGGACACGGTATCACTACCGGGTCGGGGACGAAAGGAAGGACTGTAAAAAACTGCTCGTGACATTCAACACCCGGGCAGCGACGTCCGGCGTCATCCGCTGGGGCGAGGATGAAATCGCCGAATTCGCGGGCATGGCAACGATTGCGGAGATCCTCGGCGTTGAGCTCGCGCTCGACATTGCCGCCCCCGTGCCGGCGTCGAGGGTTGTTGAGGCCGAACCGGAGCCGGTGCCGGAGGTTTCCGGGCCCGATCTCCCGCACCTGCCCATCAAGATCAGCCGCGAGCGTGCGGAACTGATCTCGGGGCAGCACGGCAAGGCGACCTGCCGCTTCATCCCGCACTGGCACTACCGCTGCTCGAGCGAGGGCGAAAAGGTGTTCAGGGATCGCACCATCAGTTTTGCCGCCGAAGAGGCGGGCGCGATCAGCGCCATCAACGGGCTGCCGTCCGAAGTCCCCTTTGACACCGTGGTTGTCGTGGGCATTCCGGCCGGCTCGGAGGTGCTGACCCCGACCATCCAGCGAAAGGAGGCTGAGGAGCGCATCATCGAGGCTTTTGCGGAGAGCCTGACGAAGAACGTGCGCATCAAGCAGGTTTCGGGGGACACTATCTTTTACGAGGACAAGGTGATCCGGCCGGACCGGGGCAACATCTCCATCGACCTTCAGCTGATTTACGTCCCGGTATGGCAGATCCGCGGCAAAAAGATCGTTGAAATCAATGCGCACACCGGCGATATCCTCTGCGAACCGATGGACGAAGGCGTCGAAATCATCTGAGATTATGAAACTGGTCATCGGCGGTGGCCCCGCGGGGAGAATTGCCGCAATGCGGCTTGCTGAAGGGGGAGAGGAGGTGACCCTGGTTGACCGGGGCGGCCTTGGCGGCCAGTGCCTCCACTACGGCTGCATGGTGGTCTGCGCCCTCAACGATGTCGCCCGGCACCGGCGGCAGGCGGCAATTCTGCATGAGCGCGGTTTTCTTGACCGGATCCCGGAGATCTCGTTTCCGTCCCTGCTCGCGGAGATGGCGGGCATCCAGGACACCATCCACCGGGTGATCGCGGACGAGACCAAAAATGCAGGTGTGACCGTTCTCGCCGGCAAAACCGCAGCCATCGACGGGGCCACCGTCACGGTGGGGGACGAGCCCGTCGATCACGACGGCCTGCTCATTGCAACGGGTTCACGGCCGAATGTCCCCGCGATCGAGGGGATCACCCTTCCCGGGGTTTTTTCCCCCCACAGCCTCGCCACGATGCCCGGCATTCCCCGGCGCCTCGCCATCATCGGCGGGGGCGTAATGGCAGCCGAATTCACCCACATTTTCGGCTGCCTCGGGGCCGAGGTCGAGGTCATCTGCCGGAGCGGATTCCTCCCCTCGATCGATCCGCGCCTCCGGGACCAGGCACGGCGCGACCTTTCGTTCGCCACGATACGGGAGCATACCCTGCCGGTGCGGATCGGCGGCGGCGACCGTGCACGATTCATGACCATACGGTGCGGGGAAGAAGAGGGGGAGATCGACGTCGATGCGGTCTTCGTGGCCGCGGGGCTGGTCCCGCGATCGGAGGCCGTTTCCGGCATCGCCAAGGGGCCGGCAGGGGAGATCCTGGTGGACAAACGGATGCGGACGAACGTTCCCGGCGTCTGGGCCGCGGGCGACGTGACCGGCCCTCCCTTCCTCACGCCCGTTGCCCGGAAGGAGGGGCAGGTGGCTGCCGATACGATGCTCGGGCGCGAAGCACGGATCGACCATGCGTGGATCCCCCAGTCGATGAGCCTGATGCATGACTACGCCTTCTGCACGGGGGATATCCCCGGCGGGAGAAGCCTGTCCATTCCTGCCCCTGCCGGCCCCGGTAACTTCTGGTCGGTGCCCGACCGGAGGACGGGCATGGCAAAAATCTCCTTCGGGCATGAAGAGGGGCGCATCACCGGCATGTATGCGGCAGCGCCGGGGGCGGCCCTCTTTGCCACGTACCTTGCCTACCTGATGCGGCGGGGCGCCACCATCCATGACTTTGAGGATCTCTGTGAGGTGCACCCTTCCACCGACGGCATTTACTGGCTTCTCCAGCACACCGCCGGATGGCTCCGGAAAAACACCCCGAAACCGTGATCCCCCGCCACGTTTATCAGCGCCGGTGCTGAAACGAAAAAAAGCCGCTCCCTCGCAACGGGACCCGCCGGGAGGAGAACATGATCGTTTTGCAGTTTGCATTCCGGAACCTTCGCCGCCACTGGATCCGGTCGCTCCTCTCCGTCATCGGCATCGTTATCGGCGTGCTTGCGATCGCATCGCTCGGCATCATGGGCAACAGCCTCAACCTGCTGGTCGCCAACATCGTCACCGACGTCGGGGATACGCTGGTCGTGACACCGCACACCGCCGTCGGCGACACGTTTGTGGGCGATCCCCGGACTGCGATCGATGCCATGATTCCCGGCTGGCAGGTCGATGAAATACGGCGCGTCGCCGGCGAGCAGCAGGTCGTCCCCGTCCTGCAGGGGGCCGACCGGTTCGCGTTCGGGGACGAAGGCGGCAGCGTGCAGGTCATCGGGCTCGCGCCGGATGATATCCCCCGGCTGCTGGATCTCGAGAGCGGGCAGTACGTGCGAGAGAACCTTCCCGGCTGCCTTGTCGGGACCTTTCTCGCGGCGGAGTATGACCTCGCGCCGGGCAACCGCATCGGGATCGGCGACGAGCAGATCCGGATCGCCGGCGTTCTCGCCGAACGCGGCTACGCCGCGGATATCAACCCCGATTATGCTGTCGTGGTGTCGGAAGCATGGTACCGCGACCATTTCGGCGCCGGTGACAGCTACTCGATGGTCATTGTCAAGGTGCACAACATCAACGACATCACCGCCATCAAGGACGGGATCGGGTACCGCCTCAACCGGCGCGAAGACACGGTCGATATTTACGATTCACGGGACCTTCTCAACCAGTACGAGGA
>JAAEEQ010000033.1 GCA_013415665.1 Methanomicrobiales archaeon | reverse complement strand
CGTCACGGCCTCCGAGCAGCTGGTCGAGCTTGTCGAGGATTACGCGGATGTCAAGAACAAGTGCCATAAAATGAAGCAGATCGAGCACAAGGGCGACCAGATCACCCACTCGATCTACGAGCTCCTCAACAGGACCTTCATCACACCGCTCGAACCCGAGGAGATCTCGCGGCTCGCATCGGCGCTCGACGACATCCTCGACTATATCGACGGCACGACCCGCCAGATGTACGTCTACGACATCCCCGCCACCGATGCCTACATGGTCGAACTGGCAAAACTCATCCACCTCTCCGCGATGGAGCTCGAAAGCGCCGTCAAATCGGTCCGGAACATGAAAAACGCCAAGAACATCGAGGAGCGGTGCATCGAGATCAACCGGCTCGAGAACCTGGCGGACGATGTGCTCGGCCATGCCCTCCGCGAGCTCTTCCGCTCGGACAATGCGATTACGATCATCAAACTGAAGGATATCTACGAAAACCTTGAAATGGCAACGGACAAGTGCGAAGACGCCGCAAACGTGCTTTCCGATATAGCGATACGGCATACGTGAGGCGTATGGAGATCATCATTATCGCCGCCGGGATCTTCATCGCCCTTGCGTTCAACTTCGTCAACGGCTTGAACGACGCCGCCAATTCCATTGCGACCGTCGTCGCCACCCGTGCCCTCTCCCCGATCCGGGCGGTGCTGCTCGCGTCGGTGTTCAACATGCTCGGCCCCTTCATTTTTTCCACCGCCATTGCAAAGACGATCGGCAAAGGGATCGTCGATCCGGCGTTCATGACCCCGCACCTGCTGCTGACCGGCCTGATGGGTGCGGTGCTCTGGGTGCTGCTCTCCTCCTATTTCGGCATTCCCGTTTCCAGCAGCCACGCGCTGATCGGCGGCCTTGTCGGGGCCGGCATCGCCGCCGGCGGGGCGGCCACGGTTCTCTGGCCCGATATCGCCGTCGTGGAAACCCTCCTTACGTTCATGGTGGCAGGCGGTGTCCTCGGGGCGATCCTCTATGCCTGGTACCACCGCAGGATAGGCGACGACTGGAAAAACACGCTCGGCATCGGGTTCCTGGTGGGGATGTCCCTGATCGTGCCTCTTTTGATCATGTCCGACACGCTGGAGATCAAGGGCATTCTTGCCGTCGTGGTCTTCATTGTCGTCTCCCCGATGCTCGGATTCCTTGCCGCCTACACCTTCGGCATGCTCCTTATGCACCTGCTGCGCTCGACCCATCCCGCCAAGCTCAACCGGGCCTTCAAACCCCTCCAGATCGTGGCGGCATCGTTCCAGGCGATCGGCCACGGCTCGAACGACGCCCAGAACGCCATGGGCGTCATCACGGCGATGCTGGTTGCCGGCGGCATTCTCTCCGATTTTACCGTTCCGTTCTGGGTGATCGTGGTCTCCTGCCTTGCCATTGCGCTCGGCACGGCATTCGGGGGCTGGCGCGTGGTTGAAAAGATGGCGACGAAGATTACGAAAATCCGGCCCTACCAGGGATTCTGCGCATCGACGGCAGGCGGCGGCGTGCTTTCGATGATGACCGCCTTCGGCGTTCCCGTCTCGACCACCCACGCGATGACGGGATCGATCATGGGCGTCGGGGCGACCCGGGGGTATTCGGCGGTAAAATGGGGTATTGTCAGGGAGATCGTCGCGGCCTGGATCCTGACCATCCCCGCCGCAGCGGTGGTGTCCTGGGGCTGCTACCTCGCCTACGAAGCGCTGCTCCTATAATTCCGCCTTTTTTTCCCGGTAATACCGGCAGTGACCGGCAAGCGGGCAGATCCCGCACCGTGGGCGGCGTGCATCGCATATCTCTCTTCCGAGCCGGATGAAGAGGTAGTTGATCTCGCCCCAGACCGCCTTCGGGAACGCCTCCAGCAGATCCTGCTCTATTGCATCGGGTGCAGGAGCGTCCGAGAGCCCCAGCCGGGTGGAAACGCGTTTTACGTGCGTATCGACGGCAATGCCGGCGGTTATCCCGAAGGCGTGATGGAGGATGATGTTCGCGGTCTTCCTGCCGATGCCCGGCAGGGCGAGCAGTTCCTCCATGGTGGCGGGCACCTGGCAGCCGTACCGCTCGCAGAGGATCCGTGCGGCGGCAACAATATGCCGTGCCTTGACCCGGTAAAACCCCGTGCTCCTGATGACCGACGCCACCTCGTCCGGGTCGGCAGCCGCGAGCGAGGCGGCGTCGGGGTACCGGGCGAAGAGTGCCGGTTTGACGGCGTTCACCGTCCGGTCGGTCGTCTGGGCGGAGAGTATGGTCATGACGAGGACCTGGAACGGGTTGTCAAAATCAAGGAAATGGCGTGTAGTATCGGGGATTATTCCGTAGCGGGCACGGAGCAGGCGAAAAACAGTGCACGGATCGGGCGCTGGCATGGGAACATGGGGCAGGGCAGATTCGAACTGCCGTCAAAGCGTCCCAAACGCTCTAGGATGGACCAGGCTACCCTACTGCCCCGGATTCATATATTGTGGATGCGCAAGCAACAAAAGGGTTGCCATCTTCTTTCACAGCGGCAGCGGATTCTGTTTTTCGGGATGGACAACGCTTCCCCGGTATGTGCCGCCGAGAATTGCCGACTTCAGGTTCTCCGGGTCCCTGCCGTCAAGCACGACGAGGGGGATTGCGCTCCGCTGGACGACCTTGGCGGCAACGATATCGATCACCGCGTTGGAACCGGCGTTGAGGCGGTCGCCGGCGATGATCGCGATGAGCTCCTCGGGCGTGAGCGCTTCGTACCTGACTGCGTTCGGGTCCTTTTTCGGATCGGCGCTGTAAATGCCGTCAACCGAGGTGGCATTCACGAGCACGTCGGCATGCACGTACTCCGCCAGTACGGCGGACACGGCATCGGTAGTCTGGGCGGGGGCGACACCGCCCATGACCACGATCTTTTCCGATTCGCCGAACCGCACCGCTTCGCTGCAGGTTGCTGCAATGCCGGGGTATGCCGCCTCCTGCAGCGCTCCCGCGAGAAGGGCGGCATTGAGGCGGGTTACCGCAATGCCGAGGTCATCCGAACGCGCCTCGTCGATGCCGAGGGAACGCGCCGTGCTGATATACCTGCGGGCTTCCCCTCCTCCGCCGATCACCACATAGATCCTGCACACCCGGGCAATCTCGCGGAGCACCGAGGCATAGCGGCTGATATTGTTCGATTCAAGCGACGGGACAAGGACGGATCCGCCGAGGGAGAGGACCATGGTTTTCATGCTACCTACTGATTATCCTGCCATCCTTATATGTGTATGAGATGCCCGCTGCAGCGGGCCATGCATAAAACGATATGTTTATTGGCGATTCCGGGTTTTCTTTGTTGAAATGGACCCTGATGCCGGGGGAATCCGGCCGGGAACGGCGGAATTGCAGGTCCCGGTCACCATCCGCATCGGCGTGACCGGCCAGCGGACACTCGCCGACGAACTGCAGATCCGCGACGCGATACGGCAGGTGCTCTCCCGCCTCGACCAGATCCTCCACGACACCCCGCACCGCTACATCGCGATTTCGTCGCTCTCGGAAGGAAGCGACCGGGTGCTGGCCGACGAAGTCCTCCTCTGGCCGTCGGGCGGGACGGCTGATGCCGCCGAACTGCACCTCCTCCTCCCGGTCGATGTCGGGACCTACCTCGACGAGTGCTCGACCCATGCATCCCGGGAGTCCTGCCGCCTGCTGCTCGACCGGTCGGCCTCGGTCGATGTGGTCGCGGGGGAGGAACGCGAACGGGAGAGCGTCTGCGAGGAGATCGGCCACCTCATCGTGCAGTACTGCGACGTGCTGGTTGCCATCTGGGACGGAAAACCCGCCATTTCCCGCGGCGGCACTGCCGAAATGGTCAAGTATGCCCGTATTGTCGGCAGGACCCTCTTCTGGATCGATCTGACGACGGGGAAAGTCATCGAAGAGCGCCACGGCGACGGCATCCTCGAGGCATGCACGTATCTCAACAGCTACAATGCCGAAAAAACCGACAGCCATGCCCTCGGCAGGGAAATGGACGCCACTTTTGCATCGTACGTGAAAAAAGCGCAGATGTTCGGCCTTGATCCGGACGTTCTTCGCCCGCTCACCGGGACGCTGCTTCCGCATTTCACCCGTGCCTCACTGCTCTGCCGGAAGTACGAACTGCTCTACATGCGGGCGGGTTCGCTGGTCTATGCGCTGGCCGCTGCTGCCGTTGCAACCGTCACGGTTCAGACGCTGTTCTTTTCATCCGTTCACGAACTGCTCTGGCTCGAAGTCGCCGAGATGGGCGCCGTCCTCGTGCTGCTGATCGCGTCGCGCATCGGCGACTGGCACCGGAAATGGATCGATTACCGGTTTCTTTCGGAACGGCTGCGGACAGCACTGTTCCTCTCGGTCTTCTGTGTCCGGGCGGAAATGCCCGATTCCGCCGCGAAACCCTTCCTCGCCCATTCGCCGAACGACTGGATCGGTTCGGCGTTCGATCAGATCCTCGAAATGCGCCCACTGCAGTACTGCTCCCTTGACCTCCCCTTCGAACCCTTAAAGCAGTTCCTGGTGTCGGCATGGATCGACGACCAGATTGCCGGGTGCACGACGATGAGTTCATGGAACCGCCAGCGCTTCGAGATGCTGTCGCAGGCGGCCGACACGCTGTTTACCCTGACGCTGGTGCTTGCGGCGATCCACGCCATCGGCCTCGAGCATGGCTGGGCGCCGGCAGGCATCGACGGAAAAACGCTTCTTGCGGCGATCACGATCATCCTTCCGGCCGTTGCCGGTGCGCTCGGGGCCATCCGCATCAAACGGGAGTACTTACGCAACTCCGAGCGGTATGCCCATATGGTCCGCCAGCTCTCCATCATCGGGCTGCAGATCAAGCGGATGCCGGACATGCGATCGCTCGTCGAGGTGCTCCGCACCGCCGACGAAGTGACGCTCCGCGAGCAGGAGGACTGGCGGGTGGTATTCCGGTTCCGGGAGCTCGAAACACCCTGACAGATACCTTTTTTTGGCGGGTGGCACTATTGACACCTATGCTCCGTTGCCCCGTATGCGGAAGTACCGAGCTGTACCTGGTCGCAGGAGGGTACACCGGCATGCTGTACCGGTGCAAACGGTGCCGGTTCGAGGGTGCGTTCGCAATAGAGGAGGAAGAGCCGGGTCCCGGGCAGCCCGGCGATTCGTCCGGGAGAACGACGCATGAGTCCTGAACCGCTGCCGATGCACCCGGCACGGCAATACGCACCCGTCGAAGGGACGACCGTGAAATGTTCGCTCTGCAGTCACCGGTGCACCATCCGTGATGGAAAGACCGGCATCTGCAGGGTGCGGGTGAACCGGAACGGGACGCTGTATGCCGCCACGTACGGCAAAATCAGTGCCGAAGCGATCGACCCGATCGAGAAAAAACCCCTCTTCCACTACCTGCCGGGAACGACCTCCTATTCCCTCGGGAGTATCGGGTGCAACTTTCACTGCAAACACTGCCAGAACTGGCATATCTCGGCAGCCGATATCGAGACCTTCCGCCTGCGGGACCTCTCCCCCGCCGAGGGCGTATCGCGTGCGGTTGCCGCCGGCTGCAAGAGCATCGCGTGGACCTACAACGAGCCGACCATCTGGCATGAGTACGCGTCCGATATGGGCAGGCTTGCCCGCGAGCGGGATCTGGGGACGGTCTATGTCACCAACGGGTACATCACCGAAGAGGCGCTCGACGAGCTTTCACCGATGCTGGAAGCGTTCCGGGTTGACCTGAAGGCATTCTCGGACAGCTTTTACCGCGAGATCTGCGGGGCGCACCTCCAGCCGGTCCTGGACGCAACCATCCGGGCGAAGGAACTCGGCATGCACATCGAAACGGTGACGCTGGTCATTCCCGGCCTGAATGATGCACCCGAGGAGACGGGAAGCCTCATTTCCTGGGTGCACGAACACCTCGGGCCGGACACGCCCATGCATTTTACGGCGTTCCATCCGGATTACCAGATGCAGGACCGGCAGGCAACGCCGGTGCGCCTGCTTGAAAAGATCTGCGACCGGGCCCGGGAAGCGGGCATGCGCTATGTCTACATGGGCAATGTCTTCGGCCACCCGTACGAGCATACCTATTGCCCTGCCTGCGGGGCCCTTCTCATCGAACGCTCTGGCTATGCGGTCGCGTTCCGCCAACTCGAAGGGGATGCCTGCTCACAGTGCGGGGAGAAGATCGCACTCAGGACGCATGCCGGAACGTAAGGCCGACGTCCGTTTCGTTGCCGACCGGATGCTCGGCACCCTGACCCGCTACCTCCGGTTTCTCGGGTACGACACGCTCAGTGCCAACAGCATCGCCCGGGGCAGCAGCAGGGAAGACACCCTGCTGCTCCATATAGCAAAAGCCGACGGGCGGGTGCTTCTCACGCGTGACCGCGAGCTCGCCCGGCGTGGCGGCACGAGTGCCGTCCTGCTCGAATCGGAGGATGTCATCGAGCAGCTTTCCCAGCTCATCGAAAGCGGCATTATGCCCGCGCCCGGCAGCCTGCGGCTGCAGCGGTGCTCGCTCTGCAACACCCCGCTCCGGTCCGCCACCCCGCGTGAAATCGCATCGGCGGAATACGCGCCCAAACCGCAGAGCGGCCGTGACTTTGCCTGGTGCCCGGTGTGCCGGAAGCTCTACTGGCTGGGTTCCCATGCGGATCATCTGGCCGGGCGCCTGGCGCGGGTCAGAAAAAAAGAGGGCTGATCTCCCGGTGAAATCCCCTGTCAGTCCGAATCAATGGCCACTTCGATCCGGTAGTCGCGGCTGCATTCGACGGGGAACTCCTTGAAAAATATTTTACGCTCTCCCGCGTTGAACCTGCTGAATAGTTCGCTCTTCGGCTGGCCCGCCGTGCCGGTTGCCGTCTCGACGAGGAAGACCGAGACCCTGACATTCGTTGCAGCCGCGGTGCCCACGTTGACCACGTCGACCTGAACTTTCCAGTAGCAGGTGCCCTGTGGCGTAAACATCGGCGTATACGACGTGCTTGTCTGGAATGCCGAGCCGGAAGGGGGCGGTGTCACGGTGGTGGCGGGTGCCGCCGGCATGCTTCCGCCCGTCGTTTCCTGTGAGTCGGTACAGCCGCAGACCAGGGCACACACCAGCAGTGCGCCCGCCAGCACCAAAAACAGCTTTGCCTTCATACCATCACCCGGTGTTTTTAATTTTTAAAAACGGCCTTTTCTTTGTATCCTCTCTCTGTCGTGCTATAAACACCTATCCCTGCAGCGGGGGAAAAGTCCATTATATATCCTGATGAGTAATCGCCATGGAATTTGTCCGGGTTGAAGGAAAAGACAGGGGCACCATCCTGCTCTATGCCCTGAGCACCTGCCAGTGGTGCCGGAAAACGAAGGAACTGCTCTCCGAGCTTGGTGTCGCCTATTCCTATGTTTTTGTTGATCTCCTGGAGGAGGACGAGATGAGCCGGGTGATCGAGGATGTCACCCGGTACAATCCGCGGGGGTCGTTTCCCACGCTGATCATCGGCGAACGGGTGATTGTGGGCTTTCACGAGGACGAAATCAGGGAGGCGCTCAGCGAATGAAAGCGTTGCCCGAGGTGACGGAGCAGGAGGTCCTGCAACGCGCACGTGAGCTTGCCGGTTTGGCCGAAAGGGGCGCATACCACCTGCATCCCGACAGCGAAATGACCGGCGCCCTCGTGCGGGGCCTTCTTATCAACGAAAAGCGGTACGGGTATCCTGCCTGCCCCTGCCGGTGTGCGAGCGGCAGGCGTGAGGACGATATTGATATCATCTGCCCGTGTTTCTACCGCGATGCGGATCTGGCCGAGTACGGTGCCTGCTACTGCGCCCTCTATGTGTCGGCCGAGATTGCCGGCGGTTCGCGATCGGCAGAGCCGATCCCGGAACGGCGCCCCTCCCCTGCCGAACGGGCCGCAAAAAAGGCTGCGGAGCATGCCGATGTCTTTTCAGGATCACCGGTCCCCGTCCTGCGGTGCCGGGTGTGCGGGTACCTCTGCGCACGGCCGTCGCCGCCGGAGCACTGCCCCATCTGCCATGCTACCGCCGACCGTTTCGAGCGGTTTGCCTGACGGGCCATTTTCTCCATTCCTTTTTTCCCTGCTTCCTCTTCGGGAACTTTCAAGTCCGAACCGGGACAACACGTATTGAAGCATATGCCGCCCGCAGCGTGACAGAACTGCCCGGCGGCCTGGAGGATTTTCGCGGCATGGCACTTTTCGACCGATCGGCATCGGAATGCAACCGGATGAAGGAGGCCGGAAATATCGAAGGCCTGCTCGACCTACTCTGCCGGGCTGATCCCGGACAGCGCCCCTCGATTGCAACAGCGCTTCTATCAATGGGCACCCCGGCAATCAAGGCTGCGGCCGGCCGGTTGTCCTCGGGGGATACGACCGAAGCGCTGGCACATGCCCTTGCATCGCCGGGCATTGCCGTTCTCCCGGCTCTCCTCCACCTGGTCTCCCGTATCCCCGGCGAACCCGCGGTCGTCATCGCCGATGACCTGGCGCGGGCGGGAAACGAGGCATTCGAAGCGCTGATGCCGGCGATGATGCACGAGAACCCCGCGCTCCGGAAAGGCGCGGCGGTGGTGCTCGGGTCCATCGCCCGGAAGAACATGGACGCCCTCCTCGCCCTCCGCCAGATGTGCCGCGATCCCGACCGGGGCGTCCGGCAGGAAGCAGGCGAGGCTCTCGTGCGCACCGGCTGGGAGCCGGATGACGATATGGAGAAGGCGTACCTGTTCTTTATCCGCGAGAAATGGTCGGATTGCGTCCGGATGAAAAAAGCGGCCGTGCCGGTCCTCCTCGAGGCGGCATCCGATCCGGATCCGAACGTGAAGATCCCGGCGCTCCGTGCACTCGGCAAAATCCACGATGTGCGGGCTGTGCCCGTGCTGAAAAAAGGGCTGGCCGACGGGGACGGCCATGTCCGGTCCGCCGCCGCCGAAGCGATGGGCGAACTGGGTGACGGGCAGCAGGTGCCGGACCTGGTTCGTGCGCTCACCGATCCCTACCCGCAGGTGCGCATGGAGGCGGCCTGGGCGCTCGACCGCCTCGGGTGGAAACCGCAGACCGACCGGCAGCAGATCCGGTATCTCATCGCCAAGGAGCAATGGAATACCCTTGCCCAGCTCGGCCGCCCTGCCATCCAGCCCCTGATCGAAGTGCTTGAAGAGGCCCATTCCGGCGTGCGATCGGGGGCTGTCGAGGCATTGCGAAAGATCGGCAAACCCGCGCATGAAGCGCTTGCTGCTGCCGTGCAGGTCGAGAGCAGATGCCGCCAGGAGGCCGCACGCCGGGCCATCTCTTCAATTAAGCAGAAAAACGAGGAAGATGCGCAGCGGGTCCGCAGGAGCGAGGATAACGCGGAAACCTACCAGCGGGAATACAGGGAAAGCATCCGCGCCCGCGAACGCTACGATGCCGAACGGATCCGGCAGGGCGTCCCCCCGGGGCGCCCCGAGGCGGCCGGGCCTTCAGGCCGTCCCCTGCCGCCGGTTTCGCCTTCTCCCGAGGAAGTGAGGAACCTGCAGGCCATGATCCGGGAGAGCGAACGGAAGGTGAGAGAGGGCCTTGCCGCCGTGGAACGGGGAAAACAGCAGCATGCAACGCCTCCCCCTGCGCCGTCAGCGGCGTCCGGCGAGGGGCCGACTCCGGAGGATATCCGCGCGATGGAGTCCCGCATGCAGGAGCGGTTCGACGCAATCGAGCGGGAGGAATGGCGGCACCGGCAGGCGGCCGCAAGCCGGGAAAGCGCAGCCGGAGAGGATGCCGGTGCCGCCCATGCAGAGGCGCCGGAAACTCCCATCGACTTCGGCCCCCGGAAAGGGATGGGCATGCAGCCTGAAGAGGAGGAGGCGGTGCCCGAAGATCCGATGGCGGCGCTCCTGCGTGCGCTGCGGAGCAAGGATGAAGGCGTGCGGGCGGCGGCTATCGAATCGATCCGGGATATGGGAGATGCAGGCCGCGAATACCTCATCGGGGCGCTGCTGGACGAAAATTATGCGGTGCGTATCGCCGCGGCAGAGGCGCTGGGTGAAATCGGCAGCCAGAAAGGTGTCGGGCCGTTGATCCAGGTTCTCCGGGACCAGTACGAGGATGTCCGCATCGCCGCAATCATCTCGCTTGGCATGCTGAAAAATCCGCTCTCGATTTCGTTTATCATCGAGCTTTTCAGGGACGAATACAGCGGGGTCCGGTTCGCGGCGGCCGATGCGGTTGCCGAATTCGGTGAGGCGGCCCTCGGCCCGCTCACTGCAGCGCTCGGTAACGGCGACGTGCTGGTGCGCATCACGGCAGCACGTTCGTTTACCCGGCTTGCGCATCTCAAATCCATTCCCACCCTTATCGAACACCTCGGCGACGAGGTGAAGGATGTGCGCTGGGGCGTGTCCCAGGCACTCGCCGAGATCGGCGTTCCTGCTGTCATGCCGCTGACCTGGGTGCTAAAGAAGGGCACGCAGGCAGAACGCCTCGCCGCCCTCGACGCGCTCGGCACCATCTACGATGACCGGGCGAGCGAGGCGATCCTGATCGCCCTTCAGGACGAGGACGAGGTCGTCCGCGACAAGGCGTCGCGGGTGCTCAAGAAGCGCGAGATTCTCAACGTATGGCGCGAGGCCTGGTTAAAGAGGGTCGAAACGGAGGAGCAGCCGCAGCTCATCGGCGCAATGCAGGAGGTGGATGCCCGGGAATTTGCGGACAAGGGGCAGAAGGAGATTGCCAACCTGATCCATGCCTTAAAAGAGCGCAACGGCTCCTCGCAGGTTGCGGCTTCGATGCGGCTCATGATGATGGGCCGCCCGGCGGTTGAGGGGCTGATTCGTGCGCTCAGGGACGAGGATCACGATACCCGGGTTGCGGCGGCGGAAATCCTCGGCGAAATGCGCGAGGTCGCCGTCGACCCCCTGATGGGGGCGCTCCGGGATACGGATACCTTCGTCAGGACCGTTGCAGCGCGGAACCTCGGGAAAATCGGGAGCGAACGCTCCATCGATGCCCTCATCGAAGCGCTGCATGCCGAGCGGAACTACAAGGTGCGTGCGGTCATTGCCGAGGCGCTCGGGTACATGGGGAACCGGCGATCGATCGATCCCCTCATCATCGCGCTCCGCGACCGCGACGAGGAGGTGCAGATGGCGGCCGCCCATTCGCTCGGGTATATCGGCGACCGGAAAGCCATCGAGCCGCTCATCCAGGCGCTCAACGATGTCGATTACCGCGTCCGCCACGTTGCGCTCGAGGCGCTGAAGGACCCCTCCGGCGTGCCGCAGGATCACCTGGTCAACGCGCTGAAATTCGGTGAAAAGGAGTTCAAGCAGGGTGTCGCGGAAGCGCTCGACATGCTCGGGTGGACGCCCCGCAACGAGACGGAACATGCCTATTACCTGATCGGCAAGGGCCGCTGGGGCGAACTCGACCGCCTCGGGCGGGCCGCCATCGGCCCGGTGACGGAGGCGATGCAGGACGATTCCGTCGACATCAGGCTGGTCGCAATGAAGGCCGTTTCGCGCATCGGCGGCACTGACGCGGTGCAGCCGCTTATTGCAGCGCTTGCCGATCCCGCACCTGCCGTCCGGATGGGTGCGGAACGGGCCCTCGTCGAAATAGGCGGAGGCGCGATCCCGAAACTGCAGGCCGCAGCGTCGCTCGACACCGGCAAGGCCGGCGTCATAGACCGGATTGTGGCCGCGATCAATGAGCGTCGGGCGGCAGGATCGGGACCTGAAGGTGAAACACCATGACAACTCCCCTCTATCACTGTCCCTCCTGCGAGAAGCGGGAACTGCGGGTCGTCCGGCAGGACATCGACGGCGTTGCGCTTGCCTGCGATGCGTGCGGCCATAGCCTCGTCCTGAACCGGCGGATCTGGCTGCTGTTCCTTGAACGGCCCGATGACCGGATGTCCGATTTCCTGCTGCTCGCCGACGCCCTCGGCTACACGGGAACAGAGTAGCCGGATGCGGCACGGGATGGTGGAGGGAGCCCGGATCGATAACCTCCGGGGCCCCGGATGGCGATTTGCATTGCCACGGCACGTTCCCGGGAACCGCCCCGGCTCCCTACCCTTTTTCCGAGCATTGCCGGGGATCGGTGGCGGGGCGGCGTTGTGTTTCGTAGTTCAGGTTTACACCCCCCACATCCCGCTGTTTCGCCGGATACTCCTCTCAGAACCTCAATTCATAAAAGATAAATGAGGTCATGCCAAACACCTCACGGATGAAGAGGATACTGTGGTGTGTATTGTGTATCGCCGCGGTCATGCTTGGTGCATGCATTGCCGGCTGTACTGGAAGCGAGGCTGCCCCGGCTGACGGGCAGGCCACGGTGGAAGAACGGCCC
>JAAEEQ010000143.1 GCA_013415665.1 Methanomicrobiales archaeon | reverse complement strand
AATATCGAGCGGTGTTTCCCGCCGCGCCGAGAGCATGTATTCGATGCCTTCTGCACCGAGAACGTTGGCAATCTCATGGGGATCCGCCATCACCGTCGTTGTCCCGCGAGGAAGAACGAGGCGCCCGTATTCGGCAGGGGTCAGGAGCGAGCTTTCGATATGCACATGGGCATCGATCAGGCCTGGCACGACCCTCGCACCGGCGAGATCGATGCTGTGCTTCCCGTCGTATTCCCCGATGCCCGCCACCCTGCCGCCAGCGACGGCGAATGAGGTGTCCTCCCAGGAACAGGTAAAGGGATTGAAAAGCCTGGCATTGGAAAAGACCGTATCCGCCGGCCGTTCGCCAAGCGCAGCCAGGCGTACGGTATCGCCGCTCATGGGATCGTGATATCCCGTATCACCGTCGTAGTGCGCGCATCGTCCACAAGGACATAGAGGTAGAGCTTATAGGTGCCGGGAGAGAGATCGATGGAAACCAGGTACTCGTTGGCACCCGAGCGGAGATCGACGTACTCGGCTTTCTTGTAGATCTCCTGTTGTGAAAATCCGGTTGTGTCAAAGATAGTTACCTGCACGGTTACCTGGCGGGGCTCTCCCGTATTCTCAATGCCGATCGACAGCGTTCCGTCCGAATACAGGACATCGCCGAAGGCATACGACGAGCACCCTGCAGTGAGGACGAGGACGGCGGCAAGAATACAAAGGCAGGCAACTCTTCCGATGGACATTATTGCAATGTAAAATCTAAGAGATTTAATACTATTTGTTTTCACGCCGGAGGCGCCCGAGCCGTTCAACAAACGCCGTCAGCGCCTGATCGACCTGATCTCCCGTGCGGGCGGAGATGCAGTGAACATAGCCGTTGTCTGCAAGATCGGCAAAACGTTCCGGCCGAGCGTCCGGGTGATCGCATTTGTTTACCAGAATGATGAAGGGAACAGCCGATTCGTGCAGCCATTCGCAGAGTGTGCAGGTCATCGGATCGAGCATCCGGGTTGCATCAACCACGACGATCGCGCCGTCCATGCCGCGGGATAGGATCTGCCGGACAAATTCAAAGCGTTCCTGCCCGGGCGTGCCGAAAAGAAACACCTTTATCCCCCCGATGGTCACCCGCCCGAAATCGAGGGCGACCGTGGTGGTGCCGCCGGCGGTCCGTGCTTCGACATGTTTCGATGCCGGATCCACCGCCCTGATAAAAGATGATTTCCCGGCATCGAAGGCGCCGAATACCACGATTTTTAGTTTATCTCTAATCAATATCTCCATTGATTATCCCCATCAATTAACCATTAGTAATACCTTACATATATTGTAGATTTCGTTTTTTCATTCGCTAATTGAATCCAGATACAAAAAGAAACCTTTAAGCTATGACATAGAAACGCATATAAATCCTGAACACCTTATTCAATGTATCAGTACGGTGAGGTGTTTCGACCATTTCGGTTATCGCTTTTGCACATCATAAAGGGGGGACAGGCAAGACGACGTCCTGCCTGAATATCGCCGGATTCCTGCAAAAAGCGGGAAAAAAGGTGCTTGTCGTGGATTGCGACCCCCAGGCCAATGCGACGTCGGGACTGGGCATTGATCCGACAGTACAGCCAAAGAATATGTATGATGCTTTTATGAGCATTTTCGAAGGTTTCCCCGATGTATCTCTGGAGGATACCATTATTCCGACCGCATCGGGGATCGATCTTGCGCCATCGTCACTTGATCTTGTCGGCGTCGAGCCATATCTCTACAATCTCGACGACAGGACATCGATCTTGAAGGAACTGATTGCGGGAGTCCGCGATAAGTATGACCTCATCCTGATCGACACGCCGCCTTCGATGGGGCAGTTCGTTATCAACGGGCTGATCGCCGCTGACAGGACCATCGTCACCCTTGACAGCGGCATCTTCGCCCTGCGGGGAATCGAGGCGCTCGGGACGATATTCGATGACATCGAGGAGAATATCGGGCAGGAGATTGTCGCTGACATGGCTATTCTCACGCGCTGGGGAGCATCCGTGCCTCAGCCGTCGGCCATCGACTCTTTTGCCGCATTCCTCAAGCGGCTTTTCGGGGAATCCGCTACCCCGGCGAAGGATGAACTGGATGCCCGACGCCTGGCTTCAATCGAGGAGGAAGTACGCAAACTCTTCAAAGAGGTCTATACGGTTCCGTATGACCGGCACATCTATGAAGCCCAGCAGCAGGGCATGCCGATATCCCATTATGCCCCGGCATCAGAAGCAGCGCTCGTGTACAGAACAATAGCAGCCATTGTAGCAACGTGGTAAGATTTTACGACACTTTCATGGAGGTATGAAAAATGGAACGACCCGGAAGAAAAGCACTCTTTACCGGCTCCCCCCAGGGCGGGGCGCAGCCTGTAACGGAACCAGCAAAGGGCATCGACTACGGATTTGCCGGCAACCTTTCCTCGGCGATCGACGCCGTCATCAGCGGAAAAACAGGAGTCCGCCTTGACCCGGCGGCGTTTGATGCGCCGCTTCGCGATCTTGTGACCTCGATCAACAGCATGTTCGAGCGTGTTGCAGCGGAACAGGAGGTCCAGCGGCAGTGCACGACACTGTTCGGGGAGAATCCCCTGCCGATGGTCCTGCTGGACAGGTCATTCAATCTCGTTGATCTGAACGAGGCGTACGAGGACATGATGGAACAGGAGCGTGACCGGCTGATCCGGATGGAAGCCACGGATTATAAAATCAGGCTCCTGAAAGGGGACAAGACCGAAAAGACCTTCAAGGGCATCCGGACGAAGGCAGAACTTGAGATTGTCTTCGCCGACGGCCGGAGAAAAATCGTGGAGCAGTACGGCATTCCGGTCGCCGACGCAACCGGATCCACCATCTCGGCATACTTTGTCTATAACGACGTGACGAAGGAGCGCAGCGAGGCGGAGGAGATCCAGAAGCAGATAAAGAAAAACGAAGCCCTGCAGCGCCGTGCGGAAACCATCGTGCAGGAAAATCCGATGCCGATACTGCTGGTGACGAGGGATTTCAAAATCGTCGTCACCAACGAGGCATTTGTCACGATGAGCGGCATCAAACGGGACGACATCCTGAAGATGAGCGCCCGCGACTTTAAAATTAGCAACCAGAAGGGCGAAGGCCTCGGTGCCGTCATCAAAGAGAAGCGCAAAAGCTTCGGTGAAGTGACGGTCGATCTGCCAAGCGGCACTCACATCCTCGAACAGTACGGCATCCCCATACTGAACGCAGAGGGTGATCTTGCCAACATCCTGATCGTGTACAACGACGTCACGAGGGAACGCGAGGAGATGGAGGAGGTCAACATCCTCAAAAAACGTGCCGAGGCATTCATCAAGGAGAATCCGCAGGGCATCACCATCCTCGCAAACGACAAGCACCGCCTCGACCTCAACAAGGAGTACGAGCGCATCTGGCGCGGCTCC
>JAAEEQ010000032.1 GCA_013415665.1 Methanomicrobiales archaeon | reverse complement strand
AAGACCCAAAACCGCCTTCATGAATGACCATATACCATGGGCTGGTTACCCTTATAACACTCGTGGCACCGGCAGCACACGATGCTGCAGTTCCCGTGCAGGAAACCAAGCATCCTAAGACTCACCCGGGAAAATACTAGTGCATGGAAACCATCACCGTAGAGATTATCGGTTTTACAGATTCCCCCTGCGGCCCGTTCCCCTGCGACGACAACCGCTCCTGCGAGCTCGAGGCGTGCGCCCCGACGGAAAAACTCCTTCCCGCCTGCGAAGCACTGAAAAACCGCCTGCAGGAACTCTATGGAGAACGGGTGACCGTTAAAATCACGCTGCTTGACAACGGCGTGCCGGAGTATGTCCGGGCAATTATCGAAGAGCACCAGCCACCCATACCAATCGTCCTTATCAACGGGAAGATAACCCCGCTGGGCCGGATATCGCTTCCGCTGCTGCAGAGGCACCTTCAGCCGCACCTTACCGCATAAAAAAAAGAATACCGGCCGGGCCTTTTTCAGACCACTTTGGAAAGCTTTCCGGTTTCCAGGTCGTAATACAGGCCGTGGAGGGCGATTCTTCCTTCATCTTCCGCCTTTTTCACGAGGGGATAGGCACGAAGGTGTTCAAGCTGGAGTTTGATGTTTTCGAACTCGATGAGCCGCCGCCGCTCTTTCTCCTGTTCGGGGCCGGCAGGCGAAGGCATCTGCGCGTTGGCCCGTTCTTTTGCTCCCTCTGCATGCTTCAGCCACAGCGGGATATACTCGTCGCCGTGTGCGCCTTTGTCGAGCGCCTTCATCGCTCCGCAGTCGGAGTGGCCGTAGACCACAACATCCTGCACTTTTAGGTGGTTGACGGCGTATTCGAGGACCGTTGCAAGGTTGATATCATTTTCGGGTGCGATGTTGCCGATATTGCGGTGGACGAAGATCTCCCCCATCTTTGCACCCGCAACCCGTTCGGGATTCACCCGGGAATCGGAGCAGCCGATCCAGAGCGCAGTGGGGCTCTGTCCGCGGGACAACTGCTGATAGTATTCATAATCCTTCGAAAAGTCCTGCTCGATGAAGCGCTTATTGCCTTCCAGAAATTTCTCAATCATACACACACCTCAGGGTGAATACTCTGGCATAATGCCGATATACGCTCTTAGGGCACTGTCGCATTTAACGATTGGGATATGAAATGCGCAAAGAAAAATGGATTATTTCATCACCGCACCGCGGTTTGCCTGTCCGACGGAGCGTGCGTACCGGGCAAGCACGCCCGACACCTCCCTCGCCGGGGGTTGAGCCTGCGCTCTTCGCCCCTCGAGGACATCCGGGTCAACGAGCAGATCGATGCGCCGTTCGTAGAGGTCGACGGCGATTTCATCCCCCTCCCGGACAAGGCCGATAGGGCCGCCGACGGCCGCTTCGGGGGCGACATGGCCGATGCACGGGCCCCGTGTCCCTCCTGAAAACCGCCCGTCGGTCACCAGTGCTACCCGGGTCATCCCGAGCCCCACCAGTGCGGACGTCGGGGAGAGCATCTCGGGCATGCCGGGCGCCCCCCGCGGGCCCTCGTACCGGATGACGATCACGTCCCCTTCACGGATCGATCCGCCAAGGATTGCCCGCATGGCATCGGCCTCGCCCTCGTAAACACGTGCGGGACCGGTATGGCGCCACATCTCCTCGTTCACCGCCGCCGATTTGATGACGCAGCCGTCAGGGGCAAGCGTGCCGGTCAGAATCCGCAGGCCCCCCGCGTCGTGCACGGGGTTCGCGACGGAGCGAATCACCTCTTCATCAAGGATACGCGCCGAACCGGCGATGGAACCAGCCGACTGCCCCGATACGCCCACGGCATCCTCAAGCAGGGTTGCAAGCCGGGCAAAGACGGCGGGGATTCCTCCGGCCCGGTACAGTGTCTGCATCGAATGCGGGCCCCCCGGCTGCATGTGGCAGATATGCGGGACATCGCCGGCAATCTCGTTGAAATCGTCGAGGGTGAGCGGGACCCCGGCCTCCTCGGCCAGGGCCATCAGGTGCAGGACCGTGTTCGTGGATCCCCCAAGCGCCATATCAACCCGGATGGCATTCCGCATGGCCGCACGCGTGATGATCGAGCGCGGTGTTACGCCCTCCCTGACGAGGGCAACGATCCGCTCGCCGCTTTCCCGCGAAATACGAAGTTTTGCAGCGTCCACGGCGGGAATGGCGGCGCACCCGGGAAGCGACATCCCCATCGCCTCGGTTATGCATGCCATGGTATTCGCGGTATAGAGGCCCTGGCAGCTTCCGCAGCCGGGCATGGCACAGCTCTCCAGCGTACAGAGATCCTCTTCGGACATCTTTCCCGCCGCCACCCTGCCGACACCCTCGAAGATATCGATGAGGGACAGCTCATGCCCTCCCGCGTAGCCGGAGAGCATCGGGCCGCCCGTGACGACGATCGCGGGGATATTGCACCGCACCGCCGCCATCAGCATCCCCGGGACGATTTTATCGCAGGTGCCGAGACAGACCAGCCCGTCGAAACGGTGGGCCTGTACCATGAGTTCGACAGAATCGGCAATATTTTCACGCGACGGGAGGGAGTAGCGCATCCCTTCGTGCCCCATGGCGATGCCGTCGCATATCCCGATGGTATTGAACTCAAACGGCGTGCCGCCCCCTGCCGCAATCCCCTCGCGGATTTTTTCCGCAAGCATCCGGAGATGTACATGCCCGGGAACGACGGTGTTCCACGAATTCGCAATGCCGATGAACGGGAGGCCCATCTCACGCTCCGTGACGCCCAGCGCCCGCAGGAGCGACCGGTTGGGTGCACGGACATACCCTTTCTTTACATCATCGCTGCGCATACCACGTCCCTGAACAATATGCGGCCACCTGTTAAGAGGGTTTGGCAGGATTGCGGCATCGGCCGGGTTTCACCGGGCTGCCTCCTGCCCGGGGCGGGAGGGGGGCTTTTCGCCCTCCGTCCCCTCCCGCGATTCGGCAAAAGCCACGAGACCCGGCACCGTCCCGAGCGTCATCGTGTCAAGCACCGACGCAGGGACCAGCACCAGCGTCGCTTTCTCCTTGAGCCCCTCATAGAGCATGTTCATCGCCCGCAGGTGGAGCGCCGTCGGGTTGTTCTCGTAGGATCGGGCTGCCTCCTCGAATTTATGGGCGACCTGCAGTTCGCTTTCGCCTAAGATCACCCGTGCCTGCCGTTCACGCTCTGCCTGCGCCTGCATGGACATGGCATCCTGCAGTTCGCGCGGGATGAGGACGTCACGGATTTCAACGGAAGAGACCGACACGCCCCATGCGCCCGTCCGTTCACCAATAATGCGCTGGAGCTCGAGATCGAGCTTCTCCCGCCCGGTCAGCATGTCGGCCAGATCGGACGTGCCGATGACATCGCGCAGCGCTGTCTGGGAAGCCCAGCTGATGGCGGAGCGGTAATCCTCGACGGCAAGCGCGGCACTGACCGGATCGACAACCTGCCAGAACAGGACGGCTTCGACATCGACGGGCACCGTATCGCGGGTGAGTGTCTTTTCCGCGGTAAAAGACGTCGTAATGATGCGGCGGTCGATCCAGTAGGCGATCCGGTCGATGCCGGGAACGAGGAGAAACGGCCCGGGTCCCCGAAGCCCAAGGAATCTCCCGAGGCGGAGGATGACGGCGCTCTCCCACTGGTCGGCGATGCGAAAGGATGCCGAAAGCAGCAGGCCGACAATGCCCCCGATGCCGGCAGGCAGCAAAATGCCGCCGATCCCTGCCGTGCCGAACCAGAGAGCCCCGGCGAGGGCACCGAGAAGCACGGCGGCAAGCAGCACGCCGTACTGGAGAGGGTGGAAGGATTTCATACACCCACCTGATGCGCCCGAAGAAAAGAAACTGACGGGAGAAGATTCGTTACCGGGTGTCCTTATAGAGACTGACCACGTCCCCGATCACGATGACCGCCGGCGCCCTGACGCCCCGCTCCTGTGCAATCCGCCCGATGGCATCAAGACCGGCAACGGTTACCCGCTGATCGGGGCGGAGCCCGCGTTCGATCACGGCAACGGGTGTCGCCGCAGCCATTCCGTGCTCGATCAGCGAACCGGCAATCACCGCGAGATTCTTTACCCCCATCAGGATGACAATGGTGCCCGTCGTCTTTGCGAGCCACGCCCAGTTTAAAGCTGATTCGCCCTTCGTCGGGTCTTCGTGCCCCGTGAGAATGGTCACCTGCGAGGCGTACTTCCGGTGGGTAACGGGAATGCCGACGCATTCCGGCACGGCAATCGCGCTGGTGATGCCCGGCACGACTTCGACTGCCACACCGGCAGCAAGAAGGGTCTCCATCTCTTCGCCACCCCGCCCGAAAAGAAACGGGTCCCCGCCCTTGAGCCTGACCACGCACTTCCCGCTCCGGGCCTTGCCCACCATCATGGCTTCAATCTCGTCCTGTTCGAGAATATGGTGGCTGCCGAACTTGCCGCAGTCCACCAGTTCCGCCGTGGCGGGGAGCGTAGCAAGAATCTCCTCCCCGGGCAGCTGATCGTACATGATGACATCGGCCCGATCAATCACCTCGCGTGCCCGAAAGGTCATGAGCCCGAGCCCGCCGGGGCCCGATCCGACAAGATACACTTTTCCGGTCATGGTTGTGTCCCCAGATATGCGCGTGCCTCCTCGATCAGGTCGAAGGCAAGGGCACGCAGTTTTCTGCCGATGATTCGTCCCTCCTCCTCGTTCTCCGCCGCATCCTCGATGCGCTGCCAGCGGCTTCCGTCGAGCGAGAGCACTTCTGCAAGCAGGACGCCGCCTTCGCAGTACACGCCCTGCGGCGTGAAGCATCCGCCCCCCACCTCCTCCATGACCGCCCGCTCCACGAGGACATCCCGCCTGCTCGCAGGGTGATCGAGGGGGAGGAGCATGCCGCAGAGCTCCGGATCGTCCCGTGCAACGACCGCGATGGTCCCCTGGTTCGGTGACGGCACGAACCACTGCGGGAGCAGGCGGGTGCCGGGAAGGTCAAGGCCAAGGCGCTCCATCCCGGCCTCCGCAAGCACGATAGCATCATACTGCCCTTCCCTCAGTTTCCGCAGCCGGGTGTCGACATTGCCCCGGAGAGGTTGAATTTCCGCATTGAGGCTGCTCCGCTGCAGCTGCGCTTTTCTGCGGGTGCTGGACGTCCCGATCACCCGCACCTCCTCCAGTTCGACGTCGTGAACGAGAAAATCCGCGGGAGAGTCACGCTGCAGGACGGCGGCGAGTGAAACGCCATCCGGCCGCTCCGCAGGAATATCCTTCATGCTGTGCACGGCGGCATCGATCGTTCCGGCAAGAATCGCATCGTCAAGGGCACGGACAAAGACGCCCTGTCCACCGATCTCGTGAAGGGGCACTTTCGTCTGCAGGTCCCCCTCCGTTTTGATGATGACCATCTCCGTATCCACACCGGTTGCCTGCAGCTGTTCGCAGACGCGGGCGGCCTGCGCGAGGGCGAGGGGGCTCCCGCGCGTCCCGATTCTTACAGGCATGCGGCATACGCCCCGGCGATTGCCTCGATATCGCTCTCGGTGTGTGCGGCGGAGACGAAGTTCGTCTCGAACTGGGACGGCGGGAGGAAAATCCCGAGATCCAGCATTTTCTTCCAGAACCGGCCGAAGGTTGCCGTGTCGCTCTCTTTTGCCTCGCGGTAATTCCGTGGCGGTGAAGGCCGGAAGAAGTACTTGAACATCGACCCGAGGCGCACGAACGATCCTGCACGGGACGGCAGCGACTCTGCAAGGGCACGGGTTGCGGCATCAAGCCGCCCGTAGAGACCGGGGTGCGCATGCAGCCACCCAAGCGTTGCCATGCCGGCAGCGAGGCTTGCAGGATTTCCCGAAAACGTTCCCGCCTGGTATACGGGGCCTGCGGGCGCAACCATCCCCATGATCTCGCGCCTGCCGCCGAATGCCCCGATCGGAAGGCCGCCGCCGATGATCTTTCCGAGCGTGGTCAGATCGGGCTCGATGCCGTAGCGCACCTGCGCCCCGCCGATACCCAGCCGGTAGCCGGTAATCACCTCGTCAAAGATCAGCAGCACATCATGCTCCCTTGTTATCGCGCGCACCTCGCGGAGATACCCGTCGTCGGGCAGAATCGGGCCGATGTTTCCCATGACCGGCTCGAGGATGAATGCCGCGACATCATCGTTGGCGGCCAGCAGCGCATCGAGCGCTTCGAGGTCATTGAACGGCACCTGCCGGGTGTGGGCGACAAGATCGGCGAGCACGCCTGCCGAATCGGGAACACCGAGCGTCGTTGCACCCGATCCCGCCTGCACGAGAACGGCGTCGTGGGCCCCGTGAAATCCGCCCTCCACTTTTACGATATCCTTTTTGCCGGTGTACCCGCGGGCAAGCCGTATCGCCGCCATCGTCGCTTCCGAACCGCTCGATACGAACCGGATCATGTCCATGGCCGGATGATCGCCGGTTATGCGGGACGCAAGCGCGGGTTCGAGGGCGACCGGTGTTCCGTAGAGCCACCCTTTTTCAAGCTGTGCACAGATAGCCTCCCTGATCGCGGGATGGGCATGCCCGAGGATAAGGGGCCCGTACGCAAGGCAGCAGTCGATGAGCGTCTCCCCGTCCTCGGTTGCCAGCCGCGATCCCGATGCATGGGCGGTGTAAAACGGGTACGGGCGAATGGCACGCACCGGGCTGCTCACGCCGCCCGGCATCAGTTCCTGTGCGTTGTGAAACAGATCACCGCTCTTCATCGGAGCCACCTCGCGATATCGCGTGCGAAATAGGTGATGATCAGGTCGGCGCCGGCACGTTTGATGCAGGTTGCGCTTTCCAGAACAACGGTTTTTTCCTGCAGCCAGCCCTGCCCGGCAGCGGCCTTGATCATCGCGTACTCGCCGCTGACCTGGTAGGCGGCAACCGGCATCCCGAGTGTTTTGACGTTTGCAATGATATCGAGGTACCAGGAAGCCGGTTTGACCATCAGGATATCGGCCCCCTCCTGTTCGTCGAGCATGGATTCACGCATCGCCTCGCGGCCGTTTGCCGGGGCAATCTGGTAGGTGCTCCGGTCGCCGAACGAAAAGCCCGAATCGGCGGCATCGCGGAACGGGCCGTACAGCCCGCTGCAGAATTTCGATGAATAGGACATGATGGGGATGTCCGCATGGCCTGCTGCATCCAGCGCGTGCCGTATCGCCCCCACCATGCCGTCGAGCATGCAGGAGGGGGCGACGATGTCGGCGCCGCATTCCGCATGGGAAACGGCGATTGCCGCCATCAGATCGAGGGAGGGATCATTGAGGAGATCCGGCCCGCAAGGGGTATCACCGACGATGCCGCAGTGGCCGTGGTCCGTGTATTCGCAGGCGCAGACATCCGTCATCACGACCAGCCCCGGTTCGGCACCCTTCATCGCCCTCACCGCCTGCTGGATGACGCCGTCTGCTGCCGCGGCACCCGATGCTGCCGCGTCTTTCTTTTTCGGTATCCCGAAGAGGATCACCGCTTCCAGCCCGTCCCGCCGGATATCCCGTGCAACCGCACCGGCCATGGAGACCGGGTAGCGGTACTGGCCGGGCATCGAAGGGATGGGGACGGGATTTTCTGCCGTTTCGTCAAAAAAAACCGGCATGACAAGGTCATGGACATCCAGCCTGTTTTCGGTAAAGAGGGGCTGAAGGGATCGTTTGCGTAATCGTCTCATTCTTCGTTCTGGAAACATAGCGGTTCACCCCGTGTTATGGCTTTCACCAGCGCCTCGGCGTCTTCAAGCTGGCCGCACTCGGCGCTTGTCCGGATGGCATAGGTTGCGTCGACGAGCAGTTTTTTCGCAAGCACGCGGGAAAAGTCGTCGATGACTTCCACAACCCGGCTGTCGCAGTCACCGATCCGTGCGAGCGCTTTGTCGCGTTCACGGATACGAATCGCCTCCGCCCATGTGTGGAGCGCAGACAGCGTATCCCCCGCAAGAGCCCGGTTCAGGAGCTGGATAAACCGGGAGATCTCCTCCTCGATGAGCCTGCCGGCAAATTCAGCCTCGCGTTTCCTGTTCTGCAGGTTTTCTTCGCTTACCGAACGCAGGTCGTCGATCGTAAAGACATGCACCCCGGGAATGGCTGCAACCTCCTCTTCGACATCGCGCGGCTGTGCGATGTCGATGATGATAAGCGGACGCGGCGCTTCGTCGAGCGGCCAGTGCCGCTGCGCCATCGCTTCCCGGATCCCGGCGGCGTGGATAACCGGATGGGGCGCGGCCGTGCAGGATATGACGACGTCCGAGAGCTGGATGAAGTGGTACAGGTTCTCGAAATTAACCGCTTTGCCCCCGATCTCATCTGCAAGCGCGACCGCGCGGGCAAAGGTCCGGTTGGTCACGTACATCGCCGTGAGGTGCTGCGCCGCAAGTGCCTGCGTCACCAGGCGGCCCATCTCGCCGCTGCCGACGACAATGATGTGCTTGCCCTCAAGGCTGCCGAGGAGGTTCTGGGCAAGCCTGACCGCGGCGGACCCGATGGAGACCGCGCCATTATTGATCCGGGTGCGGTTTCTGATGTCGATGCCGACATGCACCGCCTTGGTAAGGCAGAGATCGGTCAGGGTGCTGCTCGTGCCCATCTGCTGGGAAAGGGCAAGGGCGCTTTTCAGCTGGCCGAGGATCTGGTCCTCGCCGACGATCATCGAGTCCATCCCGGCGGCAAGCCGGAGCAGATGGCGGAGCGCATCGATCCCCTCCCGCACCCAGAATCCGCTCTTGCCGCGTTCCTTGAGATAAGCAGCCAGCGATTCCGCATCGCCGTGCACCAGCAGCTCGACACGGTTGCAGGTCTGCAGCAGCACGACCCCTTTGAACCGGGTGCGGGCATCGGCCAGCATCGCCGCCTCATCGGGAAACCGGAATTCTTCGAGCGAAGCCACATCCGCGTCGTGGTGGCTGATGCCGGCACAGGCGACCGGTACATGCAGTCCGGCACTCATGGCAGATACTTCCTCTTCATCAGGGCGCGTGCTGAGGAAATATCGCGGGATACCAGCGTCCAGATCTCCTCGTCATCCAAAAGATCGCGCAATATCGCGTTTCTCTCCTGCTGGCTGCCGTTCTTTTCTTTCAGCATTCCCCGAAGCTCCTTCTGAAGCATGATCATGCCGTCCAGGCCGGTACACTCGCGTTCGATCCGCCGGCGGAGCCACCGGGCGACCGCAGGGCTGCTCCCTTTCGTGCTGACCGCGATGCAGTACTCCCCGCCGCGGGCCACGGCGGGGAGAAGAACGTCGCCTTCCTGCCCGTCCGCATTATTAAAAAGGACCCCTTTTTCCCTGCAAATCTCCCCTATCCGGTTATTGAGCCCGGGATCGGAGGTCGCAGCCACCGCAAGGAATGCTCCTTCGACCAGCCCGGCGATATCGCCGTCCGTCGCCGTGCCCAGATCACGGGTCATGACCGTCACCGGCAATGCCAGGACATCCGGATGGAACGACCGGCTCACAACCCGGACGTCCGACTCCGGGAGGAAAAATGCTGCTTTCCGCCTGCCGACATCTCCACCGCCAAAGATGATCACCCGTCTGCCCGTCAGGTTCAGCATGAGGGGGATCATGGTCATATGATTTGTTCGCGTCGAAATTAACATTGCGTTATCCGGTTTTCCGATCACGCACCCGGCCGGATTCTCGTATCCCGCATCCCGGGCACGGGTGCCTGCCGGTTCCTGCCCGGCGCTGAATACAGGATGATATATTATCATCCGCTCTCCTATCTGCACGTGACCATGTATGAGCTGGTTTCGCCGGTAAACAGCAGGGGCATCCTGAAATATCTCGGCCTCATCATGATTGGTATCGGGGGTGTGACGGCTTTTCCTTTTTTGGTTGCGCTGCTGTTCTCCGAGTGGGGCATCGCTGCCCTGTATGCAGTCATCGCCTGCACCATCAGCCTCTCGGGATACGCCATCTCCCGGCTCCTGCCTGATTACGAACTGCAATGGAAGGATGCGATGGTCATTGCAGCGCTCATTTTCCCCCTTTCATCGCTTCTTTCGGCGATTCCGTTTGCCGCTTCCACGGGGATGCCGTTTCTCGACGCCTATTTCGAGGCGGTATCCGGCCTGACCACGACCGGGCTGTCGGTGGCCCCTGCCGATGTCGGGCCGGTATTTCTTTTTGCCCGTTCCTGGCTCCAGTGGATCGGGGGAATCGGGATTGTCCTTATCGTCATCTCGGTGCTGATCCCCCCGGGCGTCAGTGCCTTCCGCCTGTTCACCGTCAATATCGGCGACCAGAAACTCAGGCCGGGTGTTGTCGGGACCGCGATCCTGCTTGCTGAAGTCTACGGTGCGATAACCATTGCCGCGTTTCTCCTGCTGTATCTCGGCGGCATGCCGCTCTTCGATGCAGTCTGCCATGCACTCTGCACGGTCTCCACCGGCGGTTTTTCCACTCGCGCGGCTTCTATTGCCGCCTTTCCCGGCCCGATCATCCCACTTGCCATCACCCTCAGCTGCATCATGGGTGCCCTCAACTTCGCGCTGTTCCCCCGCATGCTGCATGATCCGCGGGAACTGCCAAGGGGTATCCAGGTACGGTATTTCATATTGTTTGCTTCCGCAGGGACCCTTCTGCTCACCATCATTCTCGCCGGTACGGCTCCGCTTGCCGACGCGTTTTCCATCGCTGCCTTTCAGGGATTCTCGGCGATAACAACGGCAGGATTCGCCACCGTTGACATCGGCAGCCTCCCTGCACCGGCGAAAGCGGTGCTGATTGTCATGATGTGGATCGGGGGGTGCGTCGGATCGACGGCAGGCGGCATTAAAATACTGCGGATCGTCATTATCATGAAGCTCACACACCTCGTTTTCATCCGCTTTTTCCTCCCGAAAGAGGTCCTCTCTCCGCTGCGGGTCAGGGACACAACGGTCGAAAACGACGAGCTGCAGACCCTCATCGCCTTCGTCGCCCTGTATTTTACCATTCTCGCGGGATCTTCATTCGTCTTTATGCTGTACGGATTCCCGCTCGATAATGCGCTTTTTGAAGTGTCCAGCGCTCTCGGGACTGTCGGCATGTCATCCGGCATCACCAGTTCTGCGCTGCCGGCAGTCTTAAAAAGCGTCCTGATCGTGGATATGCTGCTCGGGCGGATCGAGATCATTCCATTATGTATATTACTCTTCCCGCGCACGTGGGTGAAGGGGTAAGCAGCCATGCGCGTGATTATTGTCGGTGCAAGCCCGCTCGGGGTCAACCTCGCCCAGCGGCTGATCAAGAAAGGAAACGAGATCATCCTCATCGAGCGTGATCCGGTCAGGGCGGAGAGTCTCGCGGAGTCGCTCGACTGCACGGTGATCAGCGCCGAAGGAACCCGCCCGGATATCCTCGAAAAGGCCGAAATCGACAAGGCAAACGCGATCGTTGCCTGCACCGACCATGACCAGGACAACATCCTCATTGCCCTGATTGCCCGTACCATGAACGTCCCGGAGATCATTATCAGGACCGACGATGTCCAGTTTCTCGCGGTGGCAAAGAAACTCGGGTTCCGGCACGTGGTCAATCCCCCGCAGACCACATCGATCATCATCTCCGATGCGCTCCGCGGCCTTGACACGATTGAACTCTCCACCCTTATCCGCGGGGATGCCCGGTTCCGCGGTGTCATCGTCGGGGAAAAGGTCGCCAAAATGCGCCTTTCGGAAATCCCTCTTCCGAAAGGCTACGCCTACGTCGGCGTCTACCGGCAGGACGCCCTCCTCCTCGCAGCCGAAGATCCGGTGCTCGCGGCAGGGGACGAGGTGCTTGCCGTCTCCATCACCGAAAAAGAAGAAGACCTCTGCGCCATCTTCTGCGATATCGACCAGAACACAGGATGAGGAGCAATTCGATATCCTTATTACGGAGAGCCGCGAATCTTGTAGAGCACTGCGAAGCATTGCGCCGATAGTGTAGTGGTTATCACTAGGCGTTGCCAACGCCTAAACCCGGGTTCGAGTCCCGGTCGGCGCACTCCGACAGTATCTTTTCTTTGCGCACCGCATCCCGGAGCTCCGCCATTCACCAGGCAAACCTCTCCTGACGATACAGCGTCCCTCTATTCGGGCAACGGACAGCCCCCAAGGATTAAAATCCAACCTGCGGTGAAGTATCACCCGGCCGCATGATGCCGCTCCCGGATAAATCCGCCGGCGAAGAGGCGCTCCTTCTCCTGTACACAGTCACTTCCATCGGAACGCTTGGATTCGGCGTTGTCCCGACTTGCCTGGTATTCGTGGTTACGGACTTCGGGGGGAACGCATTCCTGTAGGAGGTGCTTGCATCGACGTGTCCGGCATTCCAGCACATTGGGGCACCGGTGCTGGATGATGAAAGACACCATACCGTAAG
>JAAEEQ010000031.1 GCA_013415665.1 Methanomicrobiales archaeon | reverse complement strand
GCCATCGTCTTCTTTGCGTATATTGGATTTGATGCGGTATCGACTGCGGCCGAAGAGGTGAGAAATCCGCAGAAGGATCTTCCCATCGGGATCATCGGCTCCCTTACCGTCAGCACCCTGCTCTACATCGTGGTCTCCGCGGTGCTCACGGGGCTCGTCTCGTACCTGCTTTTCAAGCAGACCAATGCCCCGGTTGCCTTTGCCCTCGAGGAGATCGGCATCACGTGGGGATCGGAGCTTGTCGCGATCGGTGCGATCTGCGGCATCACCTCCGTGCTGCTGGTGCTCCTCTTCGGCCAGTCCCGGATCTTTTTTGCAATGGCCCGCGACGGGCTGCTGCCGCAGTTTTTCAGCACGGTGCACCCGCGGTTCCACACGCCTGTCAAGGTCACGCTCCTCGTGGGCATTGTCACCGCAGCGATCGCCAGCCTCCTCCCGCTCGAAGCGGTTGCGGAACTGGTCAATATCGGCACGCTTGCCGCATTCATCATCGTCGCGGCGGCGGTGATCGTGCTGCGCCGGACCCAGCCCGGACTGGAGCGGCCGTTCCGTGTCCCCTTCGTCCCGGTCATCCCGGCGCTCTGCATCCTCTCGTGCGGGTACCTGATCCTCGCCCTTCCGACCGTCACCCATGCCCGGTTCGTGATATGGCTCTTCATCGGCCTTGTGATTTATTTCTTCTACGGCAGGCACCACAGCGCCCTCTCACGAAAAACAGAAAACGAGGGATGAATGTGCTTCCCCCGATGGAGGATACGAAGAAATGGTATGACAGGATTTCGCGGTATTACGACATTCTGGCATGGAATAGTGAAAAACCGGTGATCCTGGCAGCGGTACGGATGCTTGATGCGAAGCCCGGGGAAACAATCCTCGAAACCGGGTACGGGACAGGCCATGCTGCCATTGCCCTTGCGGACACCATCGGACAGGGAAAAATCCATGGAATCGATATCTCCGGCGGGATGTACCGGATTGCGCAGGCAGCAATCGAGCGTGAGGGTCTCGGGGATCGCGTGATGCTCACGCAGGGCGACGCGCGCAGCCTCCCGTATGCAGATCGGTCTTTTCATGCCATTTTCATGAGTTTCACGCTTAAGCTTTTCTCCGGTGACGGTATGCGGGTTGTACTGCGCGAGTGCAGGAGGGTTCTCGCACCGGGAGGACGCGTCTGTATAGCATCGCTTGAGAAAACACAACATCCCGGACTGGCGGAACGCATGTACGAATGGTTGCACCGGCTGTTTCCTGTGTACTTCGATTGCCGGCCAATCCCGCTTGCGCAGATCATGGAACAGGCCGGTTTTCGTATTACGCAAGGAAACGAACTGCATCTCTGGGGATTGCCCGTAAAAATCGTCTGTGCCGTACGGATGACTGAAGCGGAAAGCAGGGACGAGGGCTGAAAGCATCATGACCGAGCCGGAGAAGGGCATCGGATACTGGGAGGCCACCTCCATCGGTATCGGCGGGATGGTAGGAGGAGGGATTTTTGCGGTCCTCGGGCTCGCCGTGCAGCTCTCGGGTGGGGGGACGCCGGTCGCGTTCGCCATTGCCGGTGCGGTGGCGCTGATTACCGGTTATTCCTATGCGAAACTCTCGGTGGCCTGTCCCGGTGAGGGCGGCACGGTCTCGTTCCTGATTCGTGCGTTCGGGATAGGGATGTTCACCGGCAGCGTCAACGTCCTGCTCTGGCTGGGTTATCTGGTCATGCTCTCCCTGTATGCCTATGCATTCGGCAGCTACGGCGCTACGTTCTTTCCTGAAGCATGGCAGCCCGTAGCAAAACATCTCCTCATCTCCCTCTCCCTCATCGCCATCACCGGCCTGAATGTGCTGGGCTCCGATGTCATCGGCAAGGTCGAGGATGTCATCGTCGGACTGAAGGTGAGCATCCTGCTCCTCTTCATTGCTCTCGGGCTGTCCGGGATTCATGCCGGTTACCTTGCCCCCGGGACCTGGGCTGCCCCTCTCCGGCTCGTGGCAGGCGGGATGATCATTTTCATCGCCTACGAGGGTTTTGAGCTGATTGCAAATACCGCAAAAGATGTGCGGAATCCGGCAAAAACCCTCCCCCTGGCGTACTATTCGTCAATCATCTTCGTCATCGCGCTGTACGTCTGCATCGCCCTCGTCACCGTCGGATCGCTGCCGGTCGCATCGATCATCGCGTCGCGTGATTATGCCCTCGCGGAGGCGGCACGGCCGTTCATGGGCGGGACCGGATTTGCGCTCATTGCCGTCGCCGCGCTCCTCTCCACCGCGTCGGCGATCAATGCCACCCTGTACGGCGCTTCCCGGGTAAGTTACATCACCGCAAAGGACGGCGAACTCCCTGCAGCGCTCGAGAAGAAGATCTGGAACAAACCGCTCGAAGGCCTGTTTCTCACGGCAGCCGCCACCCTGGTAATCGCGAATGCGCTCGATCTCTCCAGCATCTCCGTCATGGGCAGCGGCGGTTTTCTTATCGTATTTGCCGCCGTAAACTGGGCGAACTACCGCCTTGCGGAAACGACCGGCAGCAACCGGAGCATCGCGGCGTCCGGTGCTGTCGTCTGCCTCATCGCACTTGCCGCACTCTGTATCGAAGTCGCGCTGACTGCTCCATTCCGGCTGCTGATTCTTGCCGCGATGATCGGTATCTCCGCCGCCGTCGAATACACCTACCGCACGCTTCGCCCGGAAAGAAGAAAAGGGAGTGATCCGGGAGGGTGAGGATTATGCATCATCCGGCGGGCAGGTATCATATGCTTAGCGATACCATGTTTCGGCACGATGCGAACACCGATGCTCCGGCATGTCGGGAAGAGGGGGATCTGCCCCCATGGCCTGTGAGTGCTGCCAGTGCGGCGAGTGCTGCAGCCACATGCGGCTCGTCCATAGCATCACGGCACGTCCCGGCAGGCACACGTTTGTCGTTACCAACCACTACTCCGGCGAGGTAAAGGAAGTCAGGGTCGATCCGGACAAGATTGCGCTCTTCGAGGATACGCAGAGCATTGCCTCGCTGCCGGAGGCGTGCCCGTTCCTGCGTTTTTCCCCGGAATCCGGCAAGGCCTGGTGCACTGTCCATGCAACCCGGCCGGAGATCTGCAGGGACTACTGCTGCTGGCGCCTGCTGATTCTGGATGCCGCCGGGCAGCGGGCCGGGCGGGTGCTCTACCAGCGCACTTTCCTTGCAGATGCGCCTGCTCTCTCCCGGATCTGGGAGGAGATGAAGCACGAGGTGCAGGGCCTCGACGATTCCGCATGGGATGAGGCGATCGTTCGGACGCTGGTTGCAGCCGGGTACCGGGTGAGGCGGTAGCCGGTGCATTTCAGCCTGTTCTTCTTATATGTGTTTATCATAAGTGATAATCCATGATAGCAAATATTTATATTAGTTGAACCCTATGTGATCACTATTTACCTCCGTCCTCGCCATGATCCGGCACATGCGGCGTCTTGGGGAAAGGAGGTATGTGAGGCAAGGAGCATGACATATATTCGGTTCATTACGGCATGTATTGCAGGCCTGCTCTGCTGCGTCCTCCTCTGCGGAGCGGCGGCGGCAGAGACGGGCGATGACCCGGGACTCCCGGTTGAGGAAACAGAGGCGCTGACCGCCTCTTTTACGGCAGAACCGCCGACGACGTTTGTCGGCCAGACCATCACCTTCACGAGCACGACTGCCGGTGAAGATCTCACGTATACCTGGGATTTTGGCGACGGCACAACAATCAGCGGTTCCGGTGAAGAGTACGCCGAGGTTACGCATGCCTATGATGCGGACGAGGACGGGATCTTTACGGTAACCCTCACGGTCACCGACATCGACGGGAATGAATCATCGGCAAGCCTCGACGTCACCAGCCAGACGCCCACGCAGGCAATCAAATCGATGATCACGACCTTCGGCGAGATGGAAGGGCCATTCGGGCTGCAGAACAGCTTCAGCGTCAAACTCAACGCGGCAACCAGATCGCTGGACAGGGGCCATGATAAGACCGCGACGAACCAGCTGAACGCCTTCGTGCACCACGCAGAGGCCCAGAGCGGCAAGAAGCTCACCCAGGAAGAGGCAACCGGTTTTATCTCGTATATCAGGGAGATCATCAGCGAGGTGAACAAGGACAGGAACGGAGCGTCGGAGGAGACCGAGGAAGCTGATCTGGAGGGCACCGGCAAGAGCAACAAACAGGCGGGCACCAGCAACAAGGACGACAAGGAAAAGGGCAACAGCGGAAAGGACTCCAAGGACAAGGGAAATTCAGGAAATAGCGGCAACGGCGGTGGAAACGGCGGCGGCAACGGAAAATCCAAGTAATCTCTCTTTTTCTCTCCCTGACGTGCGAGTCGCATCGAAGCGTCGGTCCTGTTTGCGGACTACCATACAAAAAGGATGGTTGACTGGGGAGATGTCGTCCGGATCGTGTACCGTTGCCAGGGAGCCATCGGAACCCTCTGCCATCCCTTCCCGGCACGAAGCAGAAGATCGCCGGCGTTCCTGAAGGCCGGACGGCCCTGCGGGGGCTGTCATCTCCACGTTCGTCGTGGTGCACACCCGCCTTCTTTTTTACATTGAACCGTGTATAGCATACTGTTTACCGGATTTTCCGGTCCTGCGTGCAGCCATGGCCGGCCCCACTCCCGGCAGCCCGCTGTCGCTGCCGGGGATGATGCCCTGCCCGATTTCCCGAAAAAACGCCCTGAGGCGAACCATGCCACCACGTCGAACCACCAGCGGGATGCCGGCACCCGGTGCCGTGCCGGATTCCGGAAGCATCATCCGGATAGACCATCTCACGAAGATATTCCCGGAAAAAAGCGGGGCGGTGACGGCAGTCGACGATGTCTCGTTTGAGGTGCAAAAAGGGGAAATATTCGGCCTGCTGGGGCCGAACGGCGCTGGAAAAAGCACGATAATCCGCATCCTCACGACCCTCCTCCCGCCCACCTCCGGAACGGCCTTCGTCGGTGATTTTGACGTCACCAGCGAACCGGACCGGATCCGGAGAATCATCGGCGTCTGCCCGCAGAACATCACGCTCGATCTCGAACTCTCGGCATACGACAACCTCGATTTCTACGGAAACCTCCTCGGCATCGATCCCGGCATCCTTGATCACCGCATCATGGAGCTTTTGGAAACGATCGGCCTTGCCGGGCGGGCGAACGCGCCGGTGGCGACCTTTTCCGGGGGGATGCGGCGGAAACTCGAGATCGTCCGGGCGTTCATGCACAAACCGCTCATCCTGTTTCTCGACGAACCGACGATCGGGCTGGATCCGGAGTCCCGGCGCGAGGTCTGGCAGCAGGTGGAACGGCTCAACACCGAGGAAACGACGATCATCTTGACAACGCACTACATGGATGAGGCGGAAAAGTACTGCGACCGGATTGCCTTTATGGACAACGGGCGGCTTGTCGCGCTCGACACCACGGAAAACCTGCGGCGGTCCCTTCCGTCGGGCGACCTGATCGAAATCGGGATTCCCGGCAGGGCGGAGGGGCTTGTCGCTGCTCTCCGGGCCGACGGGCGGATCACCTCGGTGGAAAGCACGGAAACAGCGGTTCACATAACCGCCTCGAACGGGAGCCGGTTCCTGCCCGATCTCCTCGAAATATTTGAAACCTTCGGGGTTTCCCCGACATCCATCGCCATACGCTCGCCCTCCCTCGAGGATGTCTTTCTCTACCTTGCCGCACGGGATCATGCCGCACGCGGGACCGGCCGTGAGGAAGGGGGCGGTTCTTTATGATCCGCGGCGCGATTGCCATATTCCGCCGCGATTTTAAGAAATTCGCCGGGAATCCCTTCGTTCTCGTTTTCACGCTGTTCATGCCGGTGATATACCTCATCATCTTCGGCAACGCCATGGGGGGCACCATTTCGCATATTCCCATCGGCGTTGCGCAGGAGGACGGCTCCTTTGCCGAAACACCGCTCTTCGTATCGGCAACCGCAGACCTGCTCCATTACCAGCCGGAAACGGAAAAGCCGCGGACATTCGACGTCACGGTCTTTTCATCCGAATCGTCAGCGAAAGCGGCACTGAACGCAGGAAACGTCATGGCAGTCGTCATTTTTCCATCATCCGTCTCAAACGATCAGGCGGTCCGCCTCTACGTGGACAGTTCTGAATACCTCGTCCCCTCCTTAATCGAGAGCGGCGTCCGGGCGGTGCTCGCAGCACGGGCAGCACCCAATCCGGTCTACGTCAACAGGATGTACGGCGATATCGAGTACATCCAGTTCTTCGGGGTGGGCGTGATCGTTCTCGCGATCTTCATGACCACGATGCTCGGGGGCGGCATCGCGCTTATCCGGGACCGGGAGAACGGGATTATCGAAGGATACCTCGTCACGCCCGTCCAGCGGGCGAGCATCATCCTCGGCATTATCGCGAGCGGCACGATAAAGGCGTTTTTGGCAGGATGCATCATATTCCTGGTCGATATCTATATCGCCGGCATCATTGTCGACAGCATCGGGACCTTCCTCCTTATCCTGCTGGTGATCTTCATCACCTCCATCGGGATCACGAGCGTTGTCGTGTCGTTCGCATCGCGGTTTTCCGCCCAGCAGGAGTATGCCTCGTCGCTTGCATTTCTCAATCTCGTCCTGTTCATGACCAGCGGCGCGTTCTATACGGTGCTGGGGATGCCGTTCTGGCTCCGCTGGATTACGGTTATCAATCCCGAGTACTATGCGGTCCACGCGCTTCGGAGCCTCATCCTGAAAGGCGAAGGCCACCTGATCGGCATGGATCTGGTGGCGCTGAGCATTTTTTCATGCATTGCGATAGCCGCGGGCATCATCAGTTTCCGGCGGACGCTCGAATAAGCTGTCGTTGCGCCCGTCACTCCCCTGTCAGCCCGGCAGCCTGCCGGTGCATGCAAAGTCGATGAATGCGTTGTAGGGATCGGTCCTGATAAGGCGCACCCGCACCCGCATGCCGACCCGGAGCCCGTGCTCGCCCTGCATCACCCGTCCTTCCGCGGGCGGTGCAACCAGCCTGACATAGGTGCCCTTCTCCGAGGCGCCGGTGACGAACGCCTCGAAGGTCTCGCCGATCCGGCCCTGCAGCAGCACTGCCGCCGCCGCCTTGCGCATGAAGCGCTCGACCTTCTGCGATGCCTTCTCGCGTCCGCTCAGCCATTCCGCCAGCATGGCGAGCTCATCCGCGTCATAGGGGGGCTCATCCCCTTCGATGACCGCCTTGATCATCCGCTGGTTGACCAGGTCGACGTAGCGCCGGTTCGGCGCGGTGCCGTGGGTGTAGTCGGTGACCGCAAGGCCGAAGTGGCCGAACGGCGGCTCGCCCGGTTCGAGCATCACGTACTCGCCGGGCCCCATGAGTTTCACGACGGTCAGGGACAGGTCCGGGAACCGCTCGGGATCGGCCGTGCGCTGCCGGGTCAGGAAGCGCGAGAGGGCCTTTGAATCGGGTTCGAGGGGCAGCGTTTCTCCATAGGACGCAGCGGTGCTGACAATCTCCTCCCAGTACTTCGGCGTGCGGACGACCCGCTGGATCATGGGCACCCCCGCGGTGCCGAGATACGCCACCATCGTCCCGTTGGCGGCGATCATGAACTCCTCGATGATAAAGCGTGCCGTGTTCTCCTCCTGGACGACAAGGTCGCGCACGGCTCCCTCCTCCATGACCGGACTTGCCTCGATGGTCCGGAGATCGAGCGCACCCTGCTCCATACGGCGGTTCCGCAGGCGGATGACCGCCTCGGTCTGCAGGTGGATCTGCTCCTGCAGCCCGGGAACGTCCCGCACCAGTGCGGGGGCCGGCCCCTTCCCGTCGAGCCAGTCGCCGACCTCCTCGTAGACGAGTTTGGCCTTGTTTGCGACCACCGCCCGGTAGAGCTGCCCTCGCGCAACATCACCGCCGGGAAGGACCGTGTATTCGATGACGATCGCTCTCGCGTCCTGCCCGGGGAGAAGCGATGACATTCCCTTTGAGAGCCGGTCCGGCAGCATGGGGAAGGTCACGACGCCGGTATACACCGAGGTGCCGTTATGGGCGGCGTGGCGGTCGGTTGCCGAGGCCTTCGGGACAAAGAAGTCGACATCCGCAATCGCGACCCGAACATGGATCTCCCCGTCCGGGCCGGGTTCGCAGTATTCGATCTGATCGAGATCAAGGGAATCGATATTGTCAATGGACGACCAGAGGCATGCCCGGAGGTCACGTAGCGCGGTGTCACCGGCAGAGGGTACTTCCCCGGAAAGGGCATCGACTTCCCGGACAACGGATGCCGGAAATCCGGGGTGAAAGCCGTACTTCTGCATGGCATCCCGCGCGATTGCGCTCAGGTCGATAGTGGGGTCATCTCTCATGCGATGACCAACGATTCGTTTGCTGGCATAAAAACCTCTGGGAACGCGTGCATCGTAAAAAAGCCCCGCGCACGGACCTGCCGGCTCGGCAGGAAAGCCACGCCGGTACGCCGCTCCCGGGTATCGTGGCCACGCCTTCCAATCCGGCAGCAGAAGCGCTGGTATCCCGGGCCCGGCAGAAAAGCCCGTTCCCCGAAGCAAACCGGTATGCCGGACGCATCGCGCCCATTTCCCGCAAAATCTCCATCAGCGTGCGTGTATCGCCGCACTCCTTCGAATCTTTTTCTGAACCTTCTCCCACGTCCCGGTAACCAGGAAGCTCTCCTCCATATACCCGATCATGGTTTCAAACTTCTTCATCGGGATGGCCATCGTGAGCATGTCCACCGGGACACAGGGGCGTGCCGAAGGGTCGAACATGCCAAGGATTGCCTTCGGGTGCTCCTTCTGCTGCTCGAGCCACGGGTAATGGATGATCGATGCGCACCCTGCCCCGAACGGACAGATAACCCCCCCGTTCGGGTCGGTCTGGTCGAAGTTGGCGAGGGTGAACAGGCCGGAGAGCACTTCGGGCCGGGCAAAAAAGATGACGACTTCAGGCGCATCGTCTTCGGTCAGCAGGTCCCACCGCTTGAACGTATAGCACTTCCCCCGGGCGGGAATATGTTCCCGGAGCCGGTCTGCTTCGTCCACGATTTCGGGAGTCCGTTTATACCGTTCCCCCTCGACGATCCCCGGTTTGCCGTAGGAAAGAAAATACCGGAAATCAGCGCCTCGTTCATCCGCATAGCCGAGAAAGAATTTCGCCCCCCTGCAGGAAAGGGACTCGTTGTCGAAGGAAAGGGAATGCCCGTTCCTGATCCGGGCCAGGTCGCAGACCAGGCACCGCCAGCCTTTCGGGGCGGCTGCTCTCTGCACGGTCTCGTCGGGTGCCCCTATCCCGAACGTTATCGGGAGCTCGGATCCGGCAAAAAACCCGTTCCATAATCCGGTGAACCGGTCGCGCAGTGCGGTATCCATGCACGGTCATTTTCAGGGCTGTATGATATACCTGTCGTGCCGCGCCCCTGCTGCGGACAAACCATTATGACAAGGTTCCACCAAACCGGTGCGCATGGACTCCCTTCTTTCGGCGGACAAGGGCATCAACGGAATACAGGTCACCTACCGTTCCGGCAGCGGGACGGCATCGGAGCTGTTCAGTTACGAAACCCTGATTGCCATGGGCATCAACGTGGCAAGCCTGCTCGATCACCCCGAATACTACGGGATCGACCCTTCCGGGCCGACGCTTGCCAGGATCGATTTCTGCAGGCCTGATCTTCACCGGCATCGCGGGTGATCGCTTTCGCGGCAGTATGCGGAAGGGACCTGCCGGCTGCCGGCAGCGGGATGCATTGCGGCATGGGGCGCAGGGGCCCGTTGCCCCCGGGATGTAATTCCCGCTCACTTTGCCATTTTATACATCTGTTCCGGAAGGAGGGCGGTCAGGGATTCGGTACTGACCGTACCCCACTGGTGGATGTCGATGATGACGTCGGCAAGCGCTTCCGCCGAAGGCAGTTCGATGATCGCGATGAAATCGTACCGGCCGAGGGTATAGTACAGGCCGATGAGTCTGCCCCCTGCCGCCTGTATGATCTGTTTCGCCTTTTCATCCCGTTCTTTTGCCTCCCTCATTTTTGCGATGGCTCTATCGGTCAGTTTTCCAAGGACGATAAAGAGCGCCATGAAGCGGGATCAGGATACGGGCATATATAGGTAACGGTGCCGGTTCCCCGCGGAGAACACGTCGCTGGGTGCCGTTGTTTGTGCGGCCCCCGTTCAAAAAGCACGGGTGCGAAAAAAAGAAGGGGCGTCTTAGTAATTTTCGCAGAAAAGCTCGAAATAGGCCTGCGGGTGGTCACAGACCGGGCATTTTTCCGGGGCGTTGGCGGCCTCGTGGACATGACCGCAGTTCCGGCAGTACCAGAGGGTCGTCGGGGCGTCACGGGCAAATACCGTGCCCTTAACGACTGCAGCGAGCAGTTTCCGGTACCGCTGCTCGTGGTGCGCTTCGACCGTTGCAACCTCCCGGAAGAGCTTTGCGATCGCTGGAAATCCTTCTTCATCCGCAGTCGCAGCAAAATCCGGGTAGAGCGTGTCCCACTCGTGCTTTTCGCCGTCGGCAGCGGCCAGCAGGTTGTCCCTGGTCGTCCCGATCATGCCTGCAGGATATGCCGCGACGATCTCGGCGGTGCCCCCTTTCAGCTGCTTGAAAAACAGCTTGCCGTGCTCTTTCTCCTCGTTTGCGGTCTTTTCAAAGATTGCCGATATCTGCTCATATCCCTCCTTCCTGGCGACGCTGGCAAAAAACGTGTAGCGGTTGCGGGCCTGCGATTCGCCGGCAAATGCAGCGAGAAGGCATTTTTCTGTCTTACTGCCTTTAAACTTCATGATACTATCCAGATAGCTTTTCACCGGCATCAATGTATGCTGCTCTCATGGCAGGCGGACGGTTTCCCCACCGGCATCGCCTTCGTTGCGGGGCCGGAACGGGCAGGCTCTCCGGCAGAATGACCGCTTCTTTTTTCGGTTCAGGCACCGCATGGATCAGGCATATGGCGTACCGTTTCTCCCGGCGTATCGTCTCTACGCCGAAGTCATTCATTCGCGAGACGCTCAAGGCGACCCAGGCTGCCGACATCATCTCCTTTGCAGGCGGGCTTCCGAATCCCGAATGCATCGACACCGCCGGCATCGGGCGGGCGGCAGCGGATGTGATACGCGAGGACGGAAAACGGGCGCTCCAGTATGCGACCACCGAAGGGCACGAACCGCTGCGTGAGTATATTGCTGAGCGCTATCGCCGGCGCTACGGCCTGGACGCGCAGCCCGACGAGATCCTGATAACCAACGGTTCGCAGCAGTGCCTCGATCTTATCGGCAAGGTCCTTATCGATGCCGGGGATGCGGTCGCCATCGAACGCCCCGGCTACCTCGGCGCAATCCAGGCATTCTCACTGTACGAGCCTGTTTTTCAGCCGGTCCCGCTGGCCCCTGACGGCCCGGACACGGGCGTGCTGGAGGAGACGCTTCGCACGCACGAGCCGGCCTTCTTCTACGGCATACCCAATGCCCAGAACCCCTCCGGCATCACCTACAGCGATCGCCGCCGGAGGGAATGTGCGAAAATCCTGGCCGAATACGAAACGGTTTTTGTCGAGGACGATGCCTACGGCGAACTCCGGTTCGACGGGAAAGCCATGGTGCCGGTTGCGCGGCACCTCCCCGGGCTGGGGGTGATGACCGGGTCCTTTTCCAAGATCTTTTCGCCCGGCATGCGCCTCGGCTGGATCTATGCACCGGCCGATCTGTACGAAAAACTGGTTATCGCCAAACAGGCCTCGGATCTGCACTCGAACTACCTCAGCCAGCGGATCCTTTCCCGCTACCTCGAAGCGAACGACATCGATGCCCATATCGCGACAATCCGCGACGCGTACCGCATGCGGGCGCAGGTGATGGTGCAGTCGATGGAGGAGCTCTTTCCGGATGGCGTGGCCTTTACCCGGCCCGAGGGCGGCATGTTCGTCTGGGTCACCTTTCCGGAGGGCATATCCTCGCTGGAGCTCTTCGAACGGGCGCTTGCCCACAGGGTCGTCATGCTGCCGGGTGTTCCGTTCTACACCGACGGGGGCGGCGAATCGACAGGGAGGTTCAATTTCACCAACGCAGACCCGGAGACCATCCGGAAAGGCATCGGGATTATCGGGGATCTGCTCCGCGAAATGCGGGGATAATGCCTCGTCGCTCCGGCGGTACGGCGTGATCGAAGCGGTATTCGTGCCCTCCCCTCCGCTTCGTTGAGTAACCGGTCCTCACCGCCTGTCATGCCTCGCCTCACCCTGCACAGCACACCCGCCCCATTCTTCATACGGATGCGCCGCATCATCGGGTGAAACCCTTATCGTGTCTATTTTCAAATGACTGGTACGGTGAACGGGGTCATCCGGCACCACGCCGGGCCTTTTTCAATGCATGCCATCGAGGTAACCAATCTGACGAAACGGTTTGGCGGGATCCTTGCGCTCGACAGCATCAGC
>JAAEEQ010000142.1 GCA_013415665.1 Methanomicrobiales archaeon | reverse complement strand
TTCTCCATGCCGGAGGTCCGGGACATGACGGCATGGCTGCAGGCCGTGAAAAATCCCCTTGCAGCCGGCATCGCCCTGAACCGCATCATGAAAACCGCGGGTGTGCCGGAAACCGTCGTGCAGGCCGTCAATGCCGCCGCCCGGGAAGCGGCTTGGGGCGTGAGCCATTCCGACGGCGTCTTCGAGGCTATGCAGTCGGCCGACGGCATGGCTCCCGAATACCGGCTCCTGGTTCGTGAACTGGCCGAGTCCATCGAGCGGCTCATCGAGGCAAAAGACCGGGAAACCCTTTCCGGGCTGGTGTACGAGGTCATGATGCGGGCGGGCGCCCTCTACCGGGAAGCGCTTCTCGCCGACGACAACCGGCACCGGTTGGTCCTGAACCGGTTCCATGCGCTGGCGAAAGACTACGAATCCATCACGAAAGAGGCGCGGGTGGATGATTTTCTGGAGTATCTTTCGCTGCTGTCCGACATGGATGTCGAAGTCGGGGAGGATGCGGCAACCGATGCGGTGCAGATCCTGACCCTGCATAAAAGCAAGGGCAAGGAATTCCCCGTCGTATTCCTCGCGGATCTCTCCGAGGGGAAGTTTCCCCTCCGCTACCAGCAAAAGCCGTTCTTCGTCCCGCGGGATCTTGCCCGGGGGCTCGTCCCCGGCGAGGACGAAAAAGCCCTCCACCTGCAGGAGGAGCGCCGGCTCTGCTACGTGGGCATGACACGGGCGCAGGAGCGGCTCTACCTGACCCGGGCGAAACAGTATGCCGGCAACCGGCGCCCGTCGAAACCCTCGTCCTTTTTAGAGGAACTGGACTACACGGCAAATCCCGCCATCGAGGTCATCGAGGTGCCTGCAGAGAGGCGCGAGCTCCCCCTGCAGGCCAGGAACGGGCTGGAGGCGGCAAAATACGCGCTGCAGGCCCGGGCTATCCGGGCGGTCGCCGACATGCGGCTCGGCACTGCCCTCCAGCTCATGATGGATCTGGAAAAGATACGGCTGCTGGAGGAGGGGCATGACCTTTCGGCGTTCGACCGCGACGCGTTCCTTGCCGTGCCCGAGGCACCATTTTCCCTCCCCCCGGCACAGGAGGCGTGCTGCATCGGCCCGGACCACACGTTTTCCGCATCGGCGCTCCAGGCCTACGAAACCTGCCCCCTCCAGTACCGGTTCCGGCACGTGCTGCTGATACCGGGCGAGCCGAAGTCCTATTTCGGGCTGGGATCGGTCGTGCATGCGGTCATCGAACACCTCTCCGCCGACGAGCTGAAGGGGATCGCGCCCGACCGGGACCGTGCCCGGGCGCTTCTGGCCCGTTTCTGGTCCCCGAAAGGGTACCGCACGCGCACCCATGAGGCCGAGGACCGGGCAAAGGCGGAACTGCTGCTGGACACCTATCTCGGCTGGCGCCTGATGAACAACAATGCCATTGCCGGCATCGAGGAGAAGTTCCAGTTTTCGCATGACGGCAGGACGGTTAAGGGAGTTATCGATCGCATCGAACGGACGCCCGTCGGCGGGCTGGTTGTCGTCGATTTCAAGACCGGATCAAAACCCGGCACCCTCACCCGGAATTCGGTGAAGGAGAATATCCAGCTCAACCTCTACTGCCTCGCAGTGCTGGAGCGGTACGGGGAACTGCCCCGCCGTGCATCGTTTCTCTTTCTGCGGGAGAACAAACTGGTGGACTACTTCCCGGACGAGGAGAGCACGGGGCTGTTTCGCGAAAAGCTTTCGGCGATGATCGGTGCCATCTGCGCCGGGGAGTTTCCGGCGTCGCCGTCCTATACGGCCTGCAGGTTCTGCGACTACCGGGCCCTCTGCGACGAGCAGGAAAAGGAAGAAGAATGAATATCACCGGAAGGCCGGCCGGGTACCGCCGCTCCCCCACCGGAGCCTGGTTATTTTCCGATGGGAATGACCCGCACGATCCTGCCGTGCCGGAAGATCGAGATCCTGCCGCCGCTCTGTGAAACGACAATCCCGACGGCGCGGGTTACTTCGGTAATTCCCGCAATCGAGGCATGGCGGGTGCCGAATCCTTTCGGGATGGCGATGTCGTGGGCATCCACCGAGACATAGCGTGCCGCCGCCTCGACGAGGCCGTTGCCCCTGATGACGAACGCCCCGTCGAGCTGGGCGAGCTCCTTGATGGTTTCGCGAATGTCAGGCCGCGAAACGGCCCGCATGGCCGGATCATGGCCTTCGAACGGGTTTAAGATCAACTGGGTGGAATGGGCGAGCACCTGGTCGGCGTCGCCGATCAGAAATGCCGTGCCGATCACCCTGCCTTCCCGCCCGTCCCGCGAGATCTCCGTGGCAATTGAAAAGACCGCCTCGAAGACATCGTAGGTGATATCGGTGCCATCGATGACCGCAGGCATCCATGCCATGGCCGAGACGGGATCTTCCGGATCGCTGTCCCGGTCGGTGATGTCGTTGCCGATTGACAGCATCTCCACCAGTGTGCCGTCCTCACCCCTGATGGCATGGTTGCTCCAGGCGATCCAGACCCGTTCGCCGCTTTTTTTCATGTTTTCATTGACATTGAACTCGTACTGCTCGGGGTTTTCCATCACCTGCAGGAGCATCGAAGCCAGGTCCCTTCCGCTGCGGGATTTTTTGGGAAGGATGTTGCCGACGACCGCCTTACCGGTCAGTTCGTCAGGATCGTACCCGAAAAATGCCTCGCCGAACCGGTTGACGAACCTGATGTTCCCCTGCGGATCGATCCGGAGAACAATGCTTTTTGCATTATTGACAAGGTCATAACACCGGAGCTCGCTTTTCCGCAGGAGCTCCTTCATGCGGGAATATTCGGACATGTCCTGGCCGGTTATGATCGTGCCGAGAGCCGGGTGTTCGGGATCGATGGGGCGTGAACGGATGAGGGCGTCGAAGATTGAACCGTCTTTTTTCCTGATCGCTGCCGCCGCGGTGTTCCATCCCGCATCATCGGCGGTTCCCGTAAGAAGCGCGTTGTTATGCGGCTCTTCTCCGTTCTCAGAAAGCAGCATCCGGGGATCCGCATTGATCAGTTCCTGCTCGTCGTACCCGAGCGTCGTTGCCATCATCTCATTGATCCAGATGATGCGGCCGTTCCGAACGACGCATGTCGGGAGCGGCGATGCGGTGATGACCGCCTGCATGACCCGGTTATCCATCCTCATGCGCTCTGAAAGGCGGTGTCGCTGGATAACGGCGAGGCATCCCGACAAAAAATCCTGGTTCAGGTGCCGTCCGTCCGCGTGTGCGGTAACCACGGACTGCGCACCCGAAGCAAGGGCCTTTCCCGGCAGGGAGGGGTCTTTCTGGTCGTCGAGCAGCAGTACCGGCGTCCTGATGCCCTCGCTCCTGATCCGGCCGAGAAACCGTATGGCGCTCATGTCAGCGAGCCGCGATCCCGCAATAATCAGGTCGTACTGGTGGGTGGCAAGCTCGGAAACGGCCTCCTGTCCCGAAGTGACGGAGGTGGAGGCGACCTCCTGGTGCGATTGCAGGAACATCGCCACGG
>JAAEEQ010000141.1 GCA_013415665.1 Methanomicrobiales archaeon | reverse complement strand
ATACCATCCTTGATGACAGCCCGCTCATCGGGCGCACCCGCGAGGAGATTCCGCTCCAGACACGGTACCACCTTAACCTGCTGGCAATAGCAGAGAAAAGCGACGTCCTCTACGCCCCCTGGCGCTTCACGCCCTTCTCCGCCGGACAGACCCTCTCCCTGCTGGGCACCGCCGCAGACGCCGAATCGTTCGCGGCTGACTTCCGGTGCGCGAAAAAATACCAACCACGTGCGGTGCCGGGCAATGAGGATGCGGCGGGATTTGCCGAAGTCCTGGTGCGGCCGAAATCCGGCGTCGCCGGAAAGACCCTCCGCGATCTTTTGTTCCGGAAAAAATTCGGCCTCGAACCCATCGTGCTCCTGAAGGGCGACCACGAGGAGCGGGAATCGATGTCCGATATTCCGCTCACCCCCGGCGACACCATCGTGGTCTACGGGTCGTGGACCCGCATCCGGGCGATCGGGGCCGACCCGAATTTCATGCTGATAACCCCGGTGGAGAGCGAAAGCCCGCGCACCTCCAAGGCCGCATTCGCGGTCCTCTGTTTCGGGGGGGGCATCCTGCTGACCCTGACGGGCGTCCCCATCGCCCTCGGCCTTCTTTCCGGCGCTCTCGGCATGATCCTGCTCGGCGTTCTTTCCATCGACGAGGCCTACCGGGCTATCGACTGGAGGACGGTGTTCCTGCTGGCGGGGCTCATCCCCCTCGGCGTTGCGATGGAGTCCTCCGGGACCGCTGCCTGGCTGGCTGACTGGCTGATGGTTTTCACCGGGCAGAGCCATCCCGTCGTCATCCTGCTGACGGTCGCCCTCCTTACGACGTTTCTCACCCTGTTCATGTCGAATGTCGCCGCAACGGTCCTGCTCGTGCCGCTCGTGTTCGTCATCGGCGAGGGGGCGGGAATCGATCCCCGGGCGCTCGCCCTGCTGGTGGCCGTCTGCGCCTCGAACTCCTTTGCGCTCCCCACGCACCAGGTCAACGCCTTTCTCATGGCGCCGGGCGGGTACCATAACAGCGATTATATCCGGGCGGGAGGCCTGATGTCGCTGCTGTTCATCGCGGTCGCGGTTGGTCTGCTGTGGCTCCTGTATCTATAAATACCAGCGTGCCGGAATGGCAGTACCGGTGATTGCCATGTATATCCAGCAGTTTTTCATACCCGGCATCGCTCACAGCTCGTACCTGATCGCAGGCGAGACGCAGTGCGCCGTCGTGGACCCTGCCCGCGACGTCAACCGCTACCTTGCAGCGGCGAAGGACCTCGGGCTCCCCATCACCCACATCCTCGAAACGCACCTCCACGCCGATTTCGTATCGGGCCATATCGAGCTTGCCGAACGGACCGGGGCCGCCATCTACGCCCCCGCCGAGGGGCACTGCACGTTTCCCCATGAGCCGGTGCGTACCGGGACGACCTTTGCTATGGACCGGATGACCTTTTCCGTGTCCGATACGCCGGGGCACACGCCCGACTGCGTGATCTATGCCGTGACGGACCATGCACGGGGGCAGGGGCCGGCGGCGGTGTTTACGGGGGACACCCTCTTTGTCGGGGATGTCGGCCGCCCGGACCTCTTTCCCGGCAGGGCGAAGGAGCTTGCGCACCAGCTCTTCGAGAGCCTTGAGCACGCCGTCCTTTCGCTTCCCGACGACTGCCTCGTCTACCCGGCGCACGGCGCCGGCTCCCTCTGCGGGCGGGCCATGGGGGCGATGCGGGTCAGCACGATCGGGTACGAGCGGGCGAACAACCCGGCCCTGCAGATTCGTGATCCCGACACGTTCATCGCAGCCCTCACCTCGCACATGCCGCCGGCGCCGGACCACTTCTCCCGGTGCAGCGAGATCAACCGGCACGGGGCGCCGGCGCTGGGCGCCTTTCCCCCGGTACCCGGGCTCCCGCCGAACGCCTTTCACGAGAAGATGCAGGACGGAAAGACCGTGGTGCTGGGCATCCGGAACTACGCCGGCTTCGGGGGCCTGCATATCCCCGGCAGCTACCACGTCGACATCGGCAGCAACTTCTCGACGTTCGCCGGCTGGGTCATCCCCCCCGACCGCGACATCCTGCTGGTGACGGACAATCCCCTGCTGGTGACGGACGCTGCGGTGATGCTGAGAAGGGTCGGGCTCGACCGGATCGCGGGGTACCTCGAGGGCGGGACGCATGCGTGGGTCACCGCCGGCTACGCGGCGGACCACGTGCACCAGCTCTCGCCCGCGGAGGTGCATGCGATGCTGCAGCGCCCCGGCGTCGTGCTCGTCGACGTGCGCTCTCCCGAGGAGTTCGCGGAAGGCCACGTGCCGGGCGCTGTTAATATCCTTGCCATGGACCTCCGCACCAGGCATGCCGAGCTGGACCCGGCGGCGCCGGTCATCGTGATGTGCCGCACCGGCCACCGGTCGAGCCTTGCGAGCAGCATCTTAAAACAGCACGGGTTTACTGATGTCTACAACGCCGCAGGGGGCATCACCGGCTATATCGCCGGCGGATTTATGCGTGAAGCGAGAGAGGTGACCTGAGATGGACTGGACGCCGTATGTTGCGGGAGCCGGTATCGGTGTGCTGAGCTGGCTGACGTTCCTGCTCTCGAACAAGCCGCTGGGCTGTTCGACCGCGTATGCGCAGACCTTTGCGATGATCGAGTGCGCCATCAGGCCGGCATCACGGGAGAAGCCCTACTGGAAGAAAGTGCTCCCCGCCATCGAGTGGCAGTGGATGCTCGTTGCCGGTGTCGTCATCGGGGCGTTTTTCTCGTCGGTGCTGGCCGGGGAGTTCGCGGTCATCTGGGTGCCGTCGGTCTTCGGCGATGCCTTCGGGTATGACGCGGCGTTCCGTCTCGCCGTCGCCCTCGCGGGCGGCATCCTGATGGGCATCGGGGCGCGATGGGCAGGGGGCTGCACGAGCGGACACGGGATCTCCGGGTCCCTGCAGCTTGCACTCGCGAGCTGGGTCGCGGCCGCCTGCTTCTTTATCGGCGGGATCGCGGCGGCGATGGTCATCTACGGGATGGCGGGGTGAGCGATGTTCGAAACACTGCGTGCCAATGCCCGGGCGCAGCTCGTGCTCGGGCTCGTGATGGGGATCGCGTTCGGGTTCCTGCTCCAGACGGGCGGCGTGACGGATTACAACATTATCATCGGCCAGCTGCTGCTCACCGATTTCACGGTCGTCAAGGTCATGCTCGCCGCGGTGCTGGTGGGCATGATCGGCGTCTACGCGATGTACTGGCGGGGCATGGTGATGCTGCATGTCCGGTCCGGGTCCATCGGCTCGTCGGTGATCGGCGGGCTGATCTTCGGGCTCGGGTTCGGCGTCCTCGGGTACTGCCCGGGGACGGTCGCCGGCGCCGTCGGGCAGGGAGCGCTCGATGCCCTCTTCGGCGGTGCTCTCGGGATCCTTGTCGGTTCCGGCATCTTCGCTGCGCTCTACCCGGCACTGTCGGAAAAGGTGCTGAATGCGGGGAAATTTCCCGCGGATACCGTCCCGGAACTGCTCCGGCTGGACGCCCGG
>JAAEEQ010000140.1 GCA_013415665.1 Methanomicrobiales archaeon | reverse complement strand
CCTGTCCGTGCTTCCCGAGTCGGAATTCTCCCGGAAGAACTACTTCTACCCCGATCTCCCGAAAGGGTACCAGATCACGATGTACGACCGCCCGCTCGCCGAAGGAGGCTGGCTTGAGGTCGAGGCCGACGACGGCACCCCCAAACGGATCGGGATTACGCGCATCCACCTCGAGGAGGACCCGGGGCGCCTCGTGCACATGACCGCCCGCGACCGTGCGGGGTACTCGCTGGTGGACTACAACCGGAGCGGCATTCCGCTCATCGAGATCGTCACCGATCCTGATCTTCGCTCCCCGAAAGAGGCCCGGCGGTTCCTCAACAAGCTCCGGGCGACGCTGGAGTACCTCGGTGTCTTCGACGGCGAACGCGAAGGGGCGATCCGCGTGGACGCCAACATCTCCATCGTCGGCCACAACCGGGTGGAGTGCAAGAACATCTCCTCCTACAAGGGTGTCGAGAAGGCGCTGACCTTCGAGGTGACCCGGCAGCACAACCTCATCCGCCGGGGACAGGAGATCGTCCGGGAAACCCGGCACTTCCAGGAAGGGCGCGGGATCACCACGTCGTCCCGGTCCAAGGAGGAGGAGAACGACTACCGGTACTTCCCCGAACCCGATCTCCGCCCGCTGCGGGTGGCTGACCGGGTGGACGCGATCGAGCTCCCCGAACTGCCCGATGCCCGGCGGGAGCGGTTCATGGCGCAGTACGGCATCTCGGAAAACCATGCCCGGACGCTGACGGGCGATATCAGGCTTGCAAACTTCTACGAAACCGTCGCCCCCGCGGGCGCCGACGTCGCGGCGACCTGGGTTGCCGATACCCTGCTCGGGGAGCTTGCCTACCGCTCCATGCGCATCGACCAGGTGCCGCCCGTGCAGTTTTCCGACCTGGTCGCGCTCCTGCGGGACGGCGAGATCACCGATCGCGCGGGTGTTGCGGTGCTGCGCATCCTGCTCGACCAGTGCATGGCCGGCGAAGAGCCTGCAATGCCCGCCGACATCGTCTGCCGGGAAAACCTCGGCCGGGCGCAGGACGACGCGTTTGCCGACATCATCGCGTCGGTGGTGGCTGCGAACCCTGCGGCGGTCGCGGACTTTACCGGCGGCAAGGAAGGCGCGCTGAACTTCCTGGTGGGCATGGTGATGAAGGAGACCCGGGGCCGGGCGGATCCGAAAGAGCTTAACCGCCGTATCAGGGAATATATCACTTCGCAGGAGGGCTGATTCGCATGCACCTGATCATCGCCGAGAAAAATATTGCCGCCCAGCGCATCGCCGGCATACTTGCCGGCAGCAGCCGTGTCAGCGCCGACAAGGAGGGCGGGGTGGCCACGTACCGGTTCGATGAGCAGGTGGCGGTCGGGCTCCGCGGCCATGTGGTCGAGGTCGACTTCGAGCCGGGGTACACGAACTGGCGAAGCGAGACCCATACGCCGCGGAGCCTCATCGATGCGGGGACGATCAAGCGGCCGACGGAGAAGAAGATCGTCAGCATCGTCCAGAAACTGGCCAGAAAAGCGACCCTTGTCACCATCGCGACCGATTTCGACACCGAAGGGGAGCTGATCGGCAAGGAGGCGTTCGAACTGGTGCGTGACGCCAACCGGTCTGTCCCCGTCCAGCGGGCGCGCTTCTCGGCAATCACGCCTCTGGAGATTTCGGCGGCGTTTTCGCATCCCCAGCAGATCGATTTCGATCTGGCGGCCGCGGGGGAGGCGCGCCAGCTGGTCGACCTGATGTGGGGGGCGTCGCTGACCCGGTTCATCAGCATCGCCGCCCGCCGGGGCGGCAAGAACATCTTAAGCGTCGGGCGTGTCCAGAGCCCGACGCTGGCGATGATCGTGGACCGCGAGAAGGAGATCGAGGCGTTTGTCCCGGAACCGTACTGGCTGCTGCGGGTGGAGACGGAGGCGGCGGACCAGCGGTTCGATGCCCGCCATACCCGCGGAAGGTTCCGGGACTGCGGCGAGGCAACTCGCGCCGCTGAGCAGACGAAGGCGCCGCTCCGTGTGACGGAGGTGAAGGAGGGATCGAAGGCCGATCGCCCGCCCGCCCCCTTCGACACGACGGGCTTCATCGTCGCCGCCGCGCGGCTCGGGTTCTCGGCGGCCAATGCGATGCGGATCGCGGAAGACCTCTACATGAACGGTCACATCTCCTACCCGCGAACCGACAACACCGTCTATCCGGCATCGCTGGACCTTGCCGGGATATGTGCGATGCTGAAAAAATCCGCCTTTTCCCGGGAGGTGGACTGGGTGGAGGCGCACCGGCGCGCAGCGCCGACCCGCGGCAAGAAATCGAGCACCGACCATCCGCCAATCCACCCCACGGGTGCGCTGAAAGCCGGGCAGCTCGACCCGGACGCATGGAAGATCTACGAGCTCGTTGTCCGGCGGTTCCTTGCGACCCTCTGTCCCGACGCGGCATGGAAGACCTTAAAATACCTCTTCGATGCGTCGGGTGAGGAGTACACGGCAACCGGGCAGCGGCTCGTCGAGCCCGGCTACCGGCAGGTCTACCCCTACAGCGATGCGCAGGAATACCTCCTGCCGGTACTTTCAACCGGCGACGAGCTCCCGGTGCTCGAGGTGATCCTCGAGGAGAAAGAGACCCAGCCCCCGCCCCGCTTCTCGCAGAGCCGCCTGATCCAGCGGATGGAGGAACTTGGCCTCGGCACCAAGAGCACGCGGCACGATGTCATCGGCAAACTCGTGTCGCGCCGGTACGTGACCGGCACCCCGCTCCGTCCCACGCTGGTGGGCAGGGCAGTGACCGAATCCCTCGAAAACCACGCGGAACTCATCACCAAGCCGGACATGACCCGGACGATCGAAGCCCACATGGAGGAGATCAAGAAGGGCAAACGCAAACGGGACGACGTGGTTTGTGAATCGCGCTCGATGCTGCACCAGGTCTTCGACGACCTCGAGGCACACGAGGAGGTGATCGGCGAGGAGATCATGGAGCGCACCGACGAGGAGCGCATCCTCGGCAAGTGCCCGGTCTGCGGCGAGGATCTCCGGATCCGGCAGTCGAAGGGAATGGCGCAGTTCATCGGGTGCTCGGGCTACCCGGCGTGCAGCTTCAACATCAGCCTCCCGTCCGCCCAGTGGGGCAGAGCGGTACGGACCGAGGATACCTGCGAAAAACACGGCCTTGCCCATGTCAGGCTGGTGCGGAAAGGGGCGCGCCCGTGGGACCTCGGGTGCCCGCTCTGCAACCACATCGCCACCAATCTCGAAACGCTCAGGCTGATGCCGGCCATGACCGAGGCGCTCGCCGCCCGCCTGAATGCGCACCACGTGTATACGGTGGGCGAGATCGCCGCATCCGCGCCGGAAGATCTTGCCGATCTCCTTGCCATCGATCCCGCGGTCGCCGGGCGCCTTATCGCAGAGGCCGAATCGGTGCTTGCGCTGCTCCGGAAACGGTCCGACCTCCGGAAATTCCTGCGTGCGCATATCCCCCCGCGGCGGGGGCGGAGCATCAGCAAGATCGCAGGTGCGCTCTTTGCCGCCCATGTTAACAGCATTGCGGACCTTGCAACGACCGACATCAACGTCTTAAAACCCCTCAAGCTCGGCGAAAAGGAGG
>JAAEEQ010000139.1 GCA_013415665.1 Methanomicrobiales archaeon | reverse complement strand
TGTTGCCGGACACCTGCGGGCGGCGGCCGCCCTGCGTGCGTACCGCGCCTCCCTCCGGAGACGGCGTCGTGCGGTTCTGCAGGAGGGAGAAAAGCAGGAGGGTTCCTGCCGGAGCACTTCGGCTTTGGGGGAAGGGGACGATACCCTTTCTATATGCCGGGAGCATATACCCCGCAACGGAGATGGGATCATGCAGGCACTCATGCTCTCTCATTCGCATACGGGAAACACCCGCGGGGTCGCAGAGCGGGTGCGGGCAGCCGCCCGGCTGGAGACGATAGCAGGAGCGATCGCCGGCGGCACCACCGCCCCGCCTTCCTTCGCACCGGTCTCGGGACTGGTCAAAACGCTGACCTGCGGGCCGTTCATCAGAAACGTCCGGTCCGGCGACCGGAACTTTACCGCCTCCGGCGCCTGCACCGGCTGCGGCACCTGTGCGCAGGTCTGCCCGGCGGGCAACGTCACCCTCGAGGGCGGGCGGCCCCTCTGGCACCACCGGTGCGAGCTCTGCTGCACCTGCCTGCATTTCTGCCCGACAGAGGCAATCCAGCTCCATATCGGGCTGGGAACGGAGGGGCGCGGGCGCTACCGGCATCCCGACCTGACCGTCGCCGACATGGCAGCGCAGCGGCGAGAGGGACCGTACCACGGGAGCGTGATGTGATGGCGGAAAAACAAGTCCTAGTCATCATGGGAAGCCCGCGAAAAGGGAATACCTACCGGGCATGCGAGGTCCTCCGCGAAGTGGTGCAGCAGCAGATCCCGGCCGAATTCGAGTACCTCTGGCTGAAAGACGCCAATCTTTCGCCCTGCAAGGGGTGCCTTGCCTGTTTCGCCTACGGCGAGGAGCGCTGCCCCCTGCTTGACGATGCGCCGGCCATGCTCGAAATGATGAACCGGGCCGATATGGTCGTCTTCGCGTCGCCGGTTTACGGCATGAACGTTTCCGGGATATTTAAAACCTTCATCGACCGGTTCTCCTTCGTCTTCCACCGCCCGCGTTTCTTCGATAAAAAAGCCTTCCTGCTCGTGACGACGGGTGTCATGGGGGAGGACGACGTGCTCCGGTACCTGGACCAGGTCGCCCGGATATGGGGATTCGAGGTTATCGGGAGAGCGGGCCTGGTCACGCCGTCGGGGACGTTTGCCGGGAAGCGTGCGGAGGAGCACGGCTGGATTATCGCGAAGGCGGCCGCGGACATCGCCGCCGCCCTGCAGCGCCCGGCACGGGCGAGCCCCGGCCTTATGGACGTCATCGTCTTTCACGCGCAGCGGGCCGTCTTTGCCCTGCTGGAAACGGAATCGCCCGCCGACTTTCAATACTGGCAGGAGAAGGGGTGGCTCGCGCCGGACGCACGGTATTTCGTCGACGTGCCGGTCAACCCCCTCTACACCGCTATAGGAAGGATCGTGGGCTGGTATCAGGCGCGACGCACCAGACATGACCTGGAACACAGCGCAGAACCGGCGTAACCGCAGGTGGTATGAAAAAACCGGCCCCCCAATCCCGGGTGAGGGGCGGCCCCACCCCGTGCCGCGACGTGATCCTTTATGAGCCGCGAGCCCCCATTTCCTTTCCACAACCGCGCCACCGCAGGGAGCATGCATGTATTCAGTTCTCTATGTAGACGACGAACCGGCCCTTTTAGATGTCGCAAAGCTCTTTCTGGAACGGACCAGCGAACTGCAGGTTTCCGTCTGCACTTCGGCCGAGGAGGCGCTGGCCTCGCCGTCCATTGCATCGTACGATGCCATCATCTCCGATTACCAGATGCCGGCAATGGACGGCATCACCTTTTTAAAAGCCGTGAGAGAGAGGTTCGGGGATGTCCCGTTCATTCTTTTCACCGGCCGCGGCCGCGAGGAGGTGGTTATCGAGGCGATCAACAACGGCGCCGATTTCTACATCCAGAAAGGGGGCGACCCGAAGGCACAGTTCGCCGAGCTCCTGCATAAAATCCGGCAGGCAGTCCGGAGAAAACAGGCCGAACGCTCGCTCCAGGACTCCGAACGGCGGCTTGCCGACATCATCGACTTTCTGCCCGACGCGACGTTCGCCATCGACCGGTCGGGAAGCGTCATTGCCTGGAACCGTGCCATCGAGGACATGACGGGCGTCCCGTCCGGTGACATGCGCGGACAGGATGGCTTTGCGTATGCCGTGCCGTTCTACGGCGTCCGGCGGCCCATTCTCATCGACCTGATCAGCGAGCCGGATGAAAAAATCGCGGCGTTCTACCCGAACGTCTCCCGGAGCGGCACCACGCTGTCGACCGAGATCGATCTGGCGTCCCCCAGCGGGCAGCGGGTGTTCCTGCTGGCCATGGCCTGTCCGCTGTACAACCAGGCCGGGGAGGTGACGGGGGCGATCGAGTCGATCCGCGACGTCACGAACTACAAAACAATCCAGCGCGACCTGAAACGGAGCGAAGAGCGCTACCGTTCCATAGTCAACGACCAGACGGAGATGATCGTGCGGTTCACCCCGGACGGGACTATCACGTTTACCAACGAGGCATTCCGCTCGTTTTTCGCACCGGATCTGCCGGGTGACGCCCTCGAAGGGGAGCAGATCCGCGCGATCATGCCGGCCGCCAGCCTGCCGGACGATGACGCGATCGTCGCGTCGCTGACGCCAGCCCGGCCGGTGTACGAGCTGGAGATACAGACGGCCGGTCCGGACGGCGTGCCGCTCTGGCACTTCTGGTCGGTGCGGGCGCTGTTCGACGAGGAAAAAAACCCGGCCGAGTACCAGGTCGTCGGCAGGGACATCACCGGGCAGAAACAGGCGGAAGAGGAACTCCTGCTGTTGAAAAACTCGATTGACCAGGCCTACGACGAGGTCTTCAAGCTCGATTTCGACGGCAACATCCTGTATGTCAATGACGCGGCCTCCCGTACGACGGGGTATTCGCATGACGAGCTCTGCTCCATGACCATCTTCGACCTCGACGCCGACGTGACCCCCGCCATCTGGGACCGGTGCGTTGCCGACCTGCGGGAGCGAAAAACCCAGTACCTCGATGCCCGGCACCGGCGCAGGGACGGCACGATCGTCGATGTCGAGATATCGGCGTCCTATATCCGCAAAGGAGACCGGGAATACAGCTTCACCTTTGTCCGCGACATCACCGCCCGGAAACAGGTGGAGGACGCGCTCCGGGAGAGCGAGGGGCGCTTCCGCGGCATGGCCGAACGATCGTCCGACATGATCCTGGTCATCGACAAATCCCTGACGCCCTCCTACGTCTCCCCCGCCGTGCGGCCGATCCTCGGCTACGAACCGGAGGAGCTGGTGGGCCAGACGGCTGAATTCGCCGCCACGGAGATATTTTCCGGGTGCAGCCGGGAGTTTGGAAACCTCATCCGGGCCAACATGCAGGGAACGTCCCGATCATCCATGACGGGGTCTTTTCCGGGCTTCAGGTCTCCGTGCGGGACAACACCGCCCGCAAGCTGGCGGAGATGGCGCTCGCCGAGAGCGAGGAGAAATTCCGCTCGTTTGTCGAAAATGCCAACGATATCATCTATGAAATGACCGCCGGGGGCATGTTCACGTACGTCTCGCCGAAAGTGACGGAGCAGCTCGGGTACGATCCCGGCGAGGTCCTCGGCGCATCGTTTTCGTCGTTCATCCATCCCGACGACCTGGAGACCTGCCGCCGGTTCGCGCAGGAGACCATCACAACAGGGGTGAAAAAGAGCGGGCTGGAGTACCGGATCCGGCACCGGAACGGTTCGTGGCAGTGGCACAGCACGACAACCTCCCCGATCCGCGATGCCGACGGCAGGATCGTCGCCCTGCTCGGGATCTGCCGGGACATCACCGAGCGAAAGACGACGGAGCGGGCCCTCCGGCTGGCCAACAAAAAACTCGGCCTGCTCGTCGGGATCACCCGGCACGACATCAGGAACCAGCTGCTGGCACTCAAGGGGTACCTTGCTGTCTCCAAAGATGCGCTCGGCGATCCGGACCTGCTCGCGTCCTACATCGCATCGGAGGAGCGGATCGCGGACACGATCGCCCACCAGATCGATTTTTCCCGGGATTACAACGAGCTGGGTGCCGGGGCGCCGACGTGGCAGAACCTGCACCGGATTGTCACCGGTGTCGCGGCCCGCCTGCCCGTGGGAGCCGTCCGCGTGGACGCAGGCGATCCGAAACTCGAAGTTCTCGCCGATCCGCTGCTCGAGAAGGTCTTTTACAACCTCTTCGACAACGCCCTGAAGTACGGGAAGGGAATGATCACCGCCATCCGGGTGTCGGCCCGCACAGCGGGTGAGAACCTGGTGTTGTCCGTGGAGGACGACGGCGGGGGGATCGGTGCCGGGGAGAAGACGAGGATCTTCGAGAAGGGCGTCGGTAAAAATACCGGCCTGGGCCTCTACCTGTCCCGCGAGATCCTCTCGATTACCGGCATCGCGATCACCGAGAACGGCGAGCCGGGAAAGGGGGCACGGTTCGAGATGACGGTGCCGGCAGGAATGTTCCGGTTCGCCTGCCGTTGACCGTCCGGCACCTGCCGATCTCCCCCACCCATTCCTTCGTACCCGGTCGTGCCCCGGCGGAGCCCGGTGTGACGGCGATTTTATTAAATAGAGTGTGCATTAGCAGTTATCACTATTGATTTATTTTAAAGATATTCAGCATTGATAATCGCTATACGGAAAGTTTATAAATTATAAAATTGATACTCTTGGGCATGAACAGGAATCACAATGAGCTCACGCGGATTCTCGAGATTTTAAAGCAGAATCCACGGGGGATGTCAGTGACACAACTTGCCGAGGCAATGGGCATGAACCGGATTTCTGTGGCCCGGTACCTTGATATTCTGCGCACTTCGGGCCAGGTGGACATGGAACCCTACGGCCAGGCGAAGGTCTACTATCTCTCGCAGCGGGTGCCCATCTCGGCGATGCTCAACCTCTCCTCAGAATACGTCGTCGTGCTCGGCAAGGACCAGCGGATCGTGCAGGCGAACACCAACTTCGTCAACCTCTTCACCACACACCGTGACGAGATTGTCGACCAGCACATCCAGGACATCCTGTTCCCTGAAAATCCCAAGCTCGGGCTGCAGCAGCTCATCGATCAGGCGATTGACGGGGAAGAAATTGTCGAGGAGATCCGGATTATCAAGGAGAAGGAAGAGCTCTTTTTCAAGATGAAGGTCGTGCCGACGGCATTCACCGACGGGAGCCCCGGCATCACCATCATCCTCGAGGACATCACCGAATACAAGCGCTCCCTTGAAGCCCTGATGACAAGCGAGGAGAAGTACAAAGCGCTTCTTCGGAACATCAGCGAACTGCTGGTCAAAGTTGAGTACATGGCAAACCTCAACGACCAGATCAGAAATCCGCTGCAGGTGATCGTGGGGATTGCCGATCTTGAAGACGAAAAGCTTGCCGAGCAGATCCGCGACCAGGCACAGGAGATCGATACGATCATCCAGCAGCTCAACATCGGCTGGGTGGAGTCCGAAAACATCCGGTCGTTTTTCCGGAAATATTCGCACCTCAACGAGGAGAGCGAAGAAGCCGCAAAAACGGTGCTCTCCGGATCCCAAAAAACCAAGACCTGA
>JAAEEQ010000030.1 GCA_013415665.1 Methanomicrobiales archaeon | reverse complement strand
GACGCGCACGTGACCAGCAGCACGATGGCAACCAGGGCCATGCCCGTGGCACCGGGCGTCCGCCCGCCTGCAACATATGCAAACATGCCAGAGTAATCGCCTGTCTCCATGAATACTTTTATGCAACATCTTGCCGTTTGTGCATACATGCGCAAGACCGCTGAACTATCGGGCGTGCCGGGAATGCTCCGCCCGTTCAAGGCTTTCATCACGGAGGCAGGGCTGAATGACGGCGATCAGATCGTCTACTACGGCTGTCCCGGCACCTGCACGCCTTTCATCGAACTCCTCGCCTATGCCATCCGGGACCTTCCCTTCACCCAGGTGTTCGTCCCCTTGCTCGATGAAACACAGGCAAAGGTACTGAAGCCCGTTTCCGGTGTGGGCATGCAGGTCTCCGCCGAAAGCATCGTCCCGTCACCGGCGGTCGTCGTCATGATGGGGGGGCTTTCGATGCCGAACGTCCCGGTGAGCGCGGAGATGGCGGTCGACACGATTGCGGGATACCATGCCCGCACCGTCGGGATCTGCTTCATGGGGATGTTCGAGAAAACCGGCTGGTTATCCTCCCTGCCGTTCGAACTGCTCATCGATGCGAATATCAGCCCGGTGGACGTCTATCAGGGAGAGCCCTGATCCGCTCACCGGGCGTTTTTTAATCACTGCCTTTCATCCAGACAACATGCCCCGGGATGCCGTTTCCCGGCGGGGAGGGATGGAGCGTCCAGGTCCGTTGTTCCGTGCCGGCTCCCGCCCGCAGCGGGATGCTGGCCGTCTGTTGATCCCCGCAGGATACCGTGCGCATCGCTTTTCTGGCTGCCGTGCACTCCTCCGCATCCCGGATGCAGTCAAACCATGAACCGCCGGGCGCGTTATGCAATCCGAGCGTGTTTTTTGCCTCCCGTGTTGCCAGGCATATCGATCCGTCGGGAGCGGTGAGGACAGCACAGCAGCCCCACGCCTCAAGCAGGGCAAACAATGAGTCGCGCTCGTCCTGCAGTGCGGATTCCCGGCTCGCATGGCCCGCAAGAGCGATCATGAGCTGCTCGTTGAGCTGTGCGCTCGAAGAGAGAACCATCGTCTATAAGGATAAGGCGTTTTTGAGTCATTAGACCAATTTCCGAAAAAATCATCGTTATGTCAGATGATCGGCCATCAGGTATCTCTTCCCTTTCTCAACCCAAAAATACTACAATTTACGGTATGTTGAGGGGAAAATTGCCGTTGATCAGAACTGTGGCGGAAGGTTCAGGCTCCGGGTAGTAGAAGATCTTCCTCGCCAAAACGCTTCAGCGCGCCTGCAGCCTGATGTAGGTAAGTTTCGATGACAAAGCGGTCCTTCATGATTGAACCATGACGCACCAAGAAAAAAACGCCCCCAAGAACTGCGGGTCCGACGGTCAGGCCCATAATATATATTCCGCCAACACGACTGTCCTTTGATAGCCTTTTCGCTTTTACCCTACCGACAAGACTGGTAAGCAGACTCTCAAAGTCTTTATTCATTGAAATTAGTTCAGCAGATGCTAAACCTGTGCGCACTTTATCAATGACTGAAGGTAAAAAAGTTGAAGGAGGGGATCCCGCGATGCGGGCGAACTGATCCCTGATCTTCTCACCTGCATCGAAGCGAACCGTGATGCCGCCGTTCTCCGCATCGCAGGTGAATACGGCGATATAGAGCGCCTCAGGGACGAGAATACCCAGGTTTTTCGTAGATGTCGGTGCCGGGGGGCATGTCGATAAAGTTCATCGCCGTCTGGGCAAGGAACTCCATGTACTTGAAGTAGCGGCGTGCCATCCCCTTCTGTTCCTTCTCCTCGGTGACATCCCTTCCGACCACCTGGTATTCCAGTATCGAGGTGCCGGGGTTCCGGGCAATGGCGCGGGTGGTCCAGGTGTGCCAGAAAATGTCCTTCGAGCTTCGCCAGTCATCGTCGCCGGCCTGCGGAAAAATGACGCGGTGCTCGGAGATAAGGACCGGATTTTCAGGGGAGAGAGAGGAAATGGCGGTGCGGACGGCCTCCCGGTCGTCCTTTAAAATATACGAGTAAATGTTCGTGCCGACGATCGCCTCGTAGGGCTGGTGGAAATACCGGCAGAACGCACTGTTTGCAAACGAGATGGTTCCGTCGGGACCGAACCGGCATATCAGGTCCATCTGGTCCTCGATGATTGCGCGGTACCGCTCCTCGCTTTTCCGGAGGGCTTCTTCGGCCTCCTTCAAGCTCGTGACATCCTCCATAATCGCCGTCACACCTTTGTTGCCGCCTTCAAAGACTGTCGGGATGAATTTCATCCGGAAGTACAGCGTTTTTTCAGGACTTTCGAACTGGTACTCGCGTGTGGTCTGGGTGCCGCCCCTGCACTCATCGATCATGCCGTGCACCCACGGTTCGTCCAGCAGCAGCAGCCCGGAACCATCAAGGGGCTCGCCGATCAGATCGGCCTTCTTCTTCCCGGTGAAATCGAGGTACCCCTCGTTGACATGCATGATGCAGCCTGCATCATCCAGCACCACGATGAAATCGGATGAGCAGGAGAGCATCGAGGATATCGGAATGCGGTCGGAAACCGTATACACTTTCGCATTCCCGAGGGCCTGCACTTCAACCTGCCCTGAAATTAAAAGGATCTGCAGGTATTTGGCAATGGAGTTCCGGTTGATGTTGAGCTGCCGGGAAATGTCGGTGATGGTCATTCCTTTGGGGCGGAACTTCAGGGAATTGAGAATCCTCGCCACGGTCTCCTCATCACCCTGCATGATATGATATTTTTCATAATGGCTTATAAATAATTACGGAAATGACATGCCTGCCCGCATGCACGGAAAGGGAGGCGTTCAGGCGTGCAAGAAATCCCGCAGCTTCGGCGGGCGATTGAAAATAAAAGAAATTTAGAGGTAGGGGTTCCGCAGTGCCTTTGCCGATCCGTCTGCCTTGAGGCCGAAGGATGCGCGGGCTTCCACGGTCTTCTGGTTCTTCGTGATCTTCTCGGTTGCGAGTTTGGTCACGAGGTCCAGGCCCGGTTTAACCTCTTCGATGGGTTTGGTCTCGAAGCAGCCTGCCGCGAGAGCTTTTGCCCACACCCCGTCACCGACCTTGGTCCGCACAAAGACCGTGCTCCAGCCGTCGGGCGAGCCCACGGAACCCGTGGAAACATCCGCAAGGTTGGATACGTAGTCGAGGCAGACGTGGCAGCCGGGCTGTTCGTACTTGTGGGTCAGCTTTAAGGGGATCTGCGCAAGTGCGCCGCGCTCGGTGTAGACCGAGAACTTGCCCTTGCCGATGTCCATCTTGACGGCAGACTCCATCTTCACGTTGCAGTGGTCTTCCACCATGGTCTCGAGACCCTGGTACGGGAAGTTCTCCATGCAGAAGATGCCGATTGCCAGCGCAATCTTGTCCGGGACGTCACGCATGCCGAGCGGGTAGAGCTGCGCCTTCCTGAGCCCCTGTATCTGGCAGGGGGTCCCGACGATGCCGACCTTGTCGAGGCCGTAGGAACGGGTCGCTTCCTTGATCAGCGCCATATTGGGGCTGATGGTGTAGCGGGTGCCGCGTGCAGCGAGCAGTTCCGCCCGCGTGGTGGCGACGACCGGCTCGGGGAGCCAGGGTTCCGCACCGGGTCCTGCAACGATGGCACCGTCGATGATGCCCTCATCGAGCGCGAATGCAAAGAGCTGGGTGACTATGCCGCCGTCCTGTGAGGCGGAAAGGATACCACTGTCCGTGGAACGGGCTGCAACCGCTTTCTTGTAATTCCCGAGAACCATGTCACTCACCTCCCTGACCCATCGCAGCACCGATCAGTTCGGTGATGCTCTCGAATTCGTTGATCACATCGAAGTTGAAGAAGCTGCGCGGACACTGCGCATAGCATGCGCCGCATTTGATGCACATGTCGCGATCGATCGCGGGCTTGCCGTATGCCATGCTGATAGCACGGACGGGGCAGCTCGCCGCACAGGTACCGCAGCCCATACAGAGACCCTGGTTGATGACGTCAATCATGAGATCGCAGCCGCAGGCTTCGGTGCCGCGCTTGGCAAGGTTCATCAGCGGGGTCAGGTACGCCGCCGCGAGCGCCTTCTGCTCGTCGGTTCCCCGCAGGAGCAGGTATGCCATAACGCAGGTGTTCCGGATCGCCTGAGCGCCCGGGGGACAGCCCGGCAGGACCACATCGACATCGATCAGGTCGCCGATAGGCAGGTACGACTCGTGCTGGGGCTGGTTCCACTGGCCACCGCGGCAGAAGCGCGTGATGTTGCCATAGGACGCACAGCCGCCAAGGGCAACGACGACCTTTGCCTTCTTTCGGGTTTCGCGAATCTCTTCCACGGCCGTCTCATCCTGGATGCAGACGGATCCCTCGACGAGCGCCACATCCATCTCGGGAACATGCCGGACATCTACGAGGGTTAACGCGTAGACAAGATCCGCATAGTCATCGAGAATTTTAAAGAGCCCTTCGTAGTTGTCAGCAAGGGACACGAGGCATCCGGTACAACCGCTCATATGCACGTGCCCAACCGTAATTTTGTTTGCCACAGGCTTTTCCTCCTGAATTTCTCCTTCCAGCTTTTGTTCAATTTTCACATCACCGGGCTTCGCCGCGGGTTTCGGAACGGCTGGCTCCTGTACAACCGGTTTTGGTGCCGGTTTTTCAGGTGCCGTCGGCTTCTCCTGCGGCTCTCCCATGATGAGTTTCTTGAGAGCTGATAGTATGCCCATAATCCACCCCTATTTCATCGAGTACAATACGTACCGCTTTAGGAATGGCCTTTTTCACCGTATCAGTAACCCAGAACTCGTATTCTTCGTCCTCATTTGAGATCCGGGACAGCTCAATACACTCCGGCTGACATCCGAGAATGACAATCTCAACGCGGTCGGCAAGCACCCGCAACGGCTCTTTCAGCCCCCACGAATGGTCGTCGGTATAACTCCCCGGCGGCAGCAAGTCGGGCGTGATTTTGGCAATCTGCCCGGGTTCGCCGCCAAAGTCGAGGATGTCGACGATGACCAGCTTTTTTACCGGCGCATCCGACTGCGCCATCAGGGTAAAAAGATAATGGGGACCCGCAAGGCCGGCGTCGAGAACTTTTACGTTCCCGGGAAGGGCGAGCTTTTTTAACTCGGAAACGACTGCCGGCCCGAACCCGTCGTCGGTCTGAAGCGGGTTGCCGCACCCGACCACCATGATCTCGGAATACCAGTCTGACATGCACGAACTCACTGAACGAGTTTCTGGGCCACTACCTTCTTCTCTTCATCGACCACGAGCATGTGGGTCGCACATGATACGCACGGGTCGTAGGCACGGACAATGACCTCGGCAAGCTGCCAGGGCGCTCCTTCAAGCGCGCGGCTGCAGGTGGGGAAGTTCCAGGTCGTGGGCACAAGCAGCGAGTACCACTGCACCTTGTTGTCCTTCACCTTGGCGAGGTGGACGTCGGTACCGCGGGGGGCTTCGTTGGCACACCAGCCAAGCGTTCCGTCGCCGCACGGGATCTCGTCGGCAAGCACGCTGCCGGAGGTGTCGAGCGCGTCGGCTGCCTCCATCATGGCGTACAGGCAGTCGGGGAACTCCATCTGGCGGGCAATCTGCAGGCCCATGGCTCCCTTCCGGTCGTAGTCGCGGTACTTGGCAAGGCGGGCGCGGGGTCCGACTTCGACGGGGGCTCCGTCATAGAGCGGGACGCCGGTGCAGGCTTCCATCTGGGGCCATGCCTTTGCGCCGGCCTTCGTCGTGCCGCCTACCGGGTAGGATGCATCCTCGAGATCGATCTCCATCTCGCCCATGTACCAGTCCCAGGGCCTCACTTCGGTCCAGCGCTCGGGGTTCCACTGGGGATCCACATCGAGGCTCGTGCTTGCATAAAGCGGGGCCGAAGCCATGTAACCCTGGTCGTGGAAGCCGAATTTGGCGTTCTTTTCGACCTCGGTGCCGTTTGCAACCGACGCCATGGGGCGCTCTTCCCAGTTCTTGAAGACCGAGATCATGAAGTCCATCTGGGCACGCGCAAGCGGAAGGGCTTCCTTGGCAAGGTCATAGATCTTTGCCTTTGCGCGGGGGCTGATATTCTTGTACATACCACCGACACGGGGATTGCTCGGGTGGATCGCTTCGCCGCCGGCGATCTCGCCGACCGTCTGGCCGATCTCCCGGATGCGCTGGATGCGGAGTGCAACACTGCGCACCGGCTGTTCCGGCGTGAAGGGGTTGATCTTGGTGTCCGTACCAGGCAGGTACATGTCCGGCAGCGAGAGGATGTTGTGGAGCGCAATGCTGTGAAGCCGGTTTGCGCACTGCAGGATAATACGCAGCAGGTAGGCATCCTCGGGGATCTCACAGCCGATGGAGGCTTCCATTGCCTCGATACCGGCAAGCGTGTGCGCAATCGGACAGATACCGCACACACGTGAGGAGATCTTGGGCACTTGGTGCATCGACTTACCGATGGCGAGTTTTTCAATACCCCTGACAGGTGTCAGGCTGAGCCAGTCACCACGCTCGATGATGCCGTCATCATTGACTTTCAAAACGAGCTTGGTATGTCCCTCATGCCTGGTGGTTGGGGAAATCTCTACAACTTTCGACAATATTATCGCCTCATTTTGTATTTTTGTTCACAGGGCTATACCAGTGTAAACACACGTGCTGTCAGCAACACACGTACCCGAAAGTACGTTAAACTCAAATGTCAGTGCTTCGTTAAAAATACCTTTCGTTGTACTAATTGCGAGATTGCTACGAAAGACGCGGAATGTACTAAATCATATGCTGCGGCGTTTTTTAATAAAAAAGAGAAGATACTGTCTTTAAAATGGCACCTTAGCGAAATTCAGGCATTTCTGCCAGTTCGGCGCGCAGTTCCGCGATGGTTGCCTTGCGTTCGGCATAGGCGTCGTGCTGGTGAATGCTCTCCTCATTCGTCTGTTTTATCATTATTAAGGAATCTCCGGGGAGATCCGGGAACTGCTTGACGACCCGCTTGGCCATCTCCCTGACGCAGTCCTCCACGAAGCGTGCGTTCTTGTGGGCATTGTACACAACATGGCTTTCGTCCCCGCGTTTGAGCAGTTCGAATATCTGCGCGCTCATCGATTCCTTGAGAATGCGGATGATCGCCTCGAGTTCGACGTGCTGGTCGTCGTCCGTTTCGATGGAGAGGAAGCCCTTGCCCCGCTGGTTGTGCGTCGCCATCGGCACTTCATCGAGGAACTTGTCGATCGTGGCGGGATCGACCTTGAGATCCTGCAGCACGTAGGTCGCCCGCTCCTTCATGATATTCTGGGCGCAGGGGCAGGCGGTCATGCCGGTCACCTCGGCGCCGATGCTCTTTCGGACCAGCGGCCGGGAATGCGTGCGCTGGGCGATGGCGCTGGCGACAACCTTGACGACTTCATGGCACTCGGTCTGGGAGACGGGGGTCTCCCTTTTCACCATGAAGAGGCTTTTCATGTCGACTTCGGTACGATCCGCATATTCGTGGTGGTCCAGCAGTTTCCTGGCGACGGCATTGCAGACCTCTTCGATGCCCTTCACCTCTCCCTCGATCGCCTGCTGGAGCACCTCGTCAATGACCTCGAAGTTCCGCGAGAGATTCGCTCCCTTCAGGCTGCTCGGAAGATCGACAAATACGTTAAAATTTGAGATGAAAATGACCGGGCGTTTCCCGGGGCGTCCGACTTCCACCAGTTTCTTAACGTTTTTCACGCCGACCCGCGTCAGGTTGATACGGATATCAGGCAGCGTGGATTGTGTGTCCGGAAGTTCCATTGCAAAACCTCAAATTTCGAGATGTAGAATTTTTCCGTTGCTGGAAAAGAATCTGAAGTACGTTTTTTATCCAGTGATATAATATTTATGAAAGCAGACCCATACTGGTAGGCGAGAACAATGCTCAAAAAATACTACGAATCAGACGCAGATTTGAGTATCCTTGAGAAAAAGACCATAGCGGTCATTGGTTACGGATCCCAGGGCCGGGGTCAGGCACTCAACCTGCGCGACAGCGGCCTCTCCGTCATCATCGGTCTCCGGCCCGGCAACAGCTGGCAGAAAGCCTCGGAAGACGGTTTCGAGGTCTTTGCGGTTGCCGAAGCCGTGCAGAAAGCGGATGTCGTGATGATCCTCCTTCCCGATGAAAGCCAGGCAGCAGTGTACCGGGCCGAAATATTCCCGAATCTTGCTGAAAACAACTGCCTGATGTTCTCTCATGGGTTCAATATTCATTTCGGCCAGATCGTCCCCCCGCCCATCGTCGACGTCATCATGGTGGCGCCCAAGGGCCCCGGGCACATGGTCCGGCGCCAGTACGAGGAGGGCAAGGGCGTTCCGGCACTCATCGCCGTGCACCAGAACTATTCCGGAAACGCACACGCAATCGCCCTTGCCTATGCGATGGGCATCGGCGCAACAAGGGCGGTCGTTCTCGAGACCTCGTTTAAGGAGGAGACGGAGACGGACCTCTTCGGTGAACAGGCCGTGCTCTGCGGCGGCGTGACGTCACTTATAAAGGCGGGCTTTGAAACGCTGGTCGATGCGGGCTATGCGCCCGAGATGGCCTACCTCGAGGTGCTGCACGAGCTCAAGCTGATCGTCGACCTCATTTACGAAGGCGGGTTTACCCAGATGCGCGATTCCATCTCCAACACCGCTCAGTACGGCGACGTGACCCGCGGGCCCCGCATCATCGGGCCGGAAGTGTACCTGGCAATGCAGCAGGTGCTCGAGGAGATCCAGAACGGCGAGTTTGCAAAAGAGTGGATGATCGAGAACATGGTCAACCGCCCGGTCTTTACCGCGCTGACGCGGGCAGACGAGGAGCACCTGATCGAGACGGTCGGAAAAGAAGTCCGCGGGCTCATGCCCCAGTTCCGCAGGAAGTAACACCCTGAGACCCGCCTTTTTGGCAGGCGCGTAGCACAGGGCATCTTTTTTTGGGGAAGTCGTCCCGGCGGGGGATGCCTCCCCGCATCCCCCGGATGGCAGCGATATGCCCGTTCAGAACCGCATCAGCCGGGTGATGGTGTCGCGGGCGCCGGCAAGCTCCCGGGGAAGGAGGTCGAGTTTTTCGCCGGGGAAGCGTACGGACAGGCTGTCGCCGCCGGTCTCCCCGATGATACGGAAGGGGAGCCCGTCGAGCACCGCATCGTTCCGGCAGGCGACCAGGAACCTCCCGCTGCCTTCGGAAAAGAGCTCGGCAAGCGGAGAGCCGTCGAGATGGATCCGCGCCTGCGGCGCCCACCGGGCCAGCGCCGCGATCAGGCCCCCGCAGGAGAGATCGGTGACCGCGTCGACACGGCGTCCGGCGGCGAGCTCGCGGATCGGGTCGAGCAGCGAGGGATCCGCCGTTGCCGGTGCGGTCCCGCCGCAACCGGTGGCCGCATCGAGCACCGATCCGCCGAAGGCCTCCGGGGCATCGCCCACGATCGCAAGCAGCAGGCCGTCGCCGGGCTGCGACGGCGGCTTGATAAGGGGGCCTCTGCCCGCCATGCCGATCGAGGGGGTCGGCTTGATCTGCGATTCGAATTCGTCGCTTTCGTTGTACAGCGAAACGTTGCCGCCGACAACCGGCACATCCAGCATGCGCGCCATCTCCCCCATGCCGAGCACCGCCTGTTCGAGCTGCCAGTAAATCTCGGGGTGGACGGGACTTGCAAAATTAAGGCAGTTGACGATGCAGAGCGGGCGGGCACCGGCACAGGCAAGGTTCGCGGCATTTTCATAGACCGCATTCGCCGTCCCGGCAAACGGTGACAGATAAATCTGCCGGGGGTTGCATCCGCAGGAGAGCACGAGCGCGTCGCCGCCGAGGCGAAGCATGGCAGCATCGCCGTCGATCGAGACGGTGCGGATCTGGACGTCGTGATCATACTGCCTCGATACCCAGTCCTTGCGTGCCACGTCGGGATGGGAAAGCACCGCCAGCGCCAGATCATGGAGGGATCCGGGGGGTGCCGAAAACGGCTTTTCCGCATGGTAGGGCGTTTTTGGCCATGCCTCGCACGGTGCACCGCCCACCAGCAGGTCGATCGGCAGATCGCAGACGACGCGCCCTTCGAACTCGACCACGTAGCGGTGCTCCTCCGTGACCTCCCCGATGTCGCTCCACTGCAGGTCGTATTTTTCCGCGATGGCAGCGATTGCGGGCACGTCGGCGGGCGCGACCTCGACGAGCATCCGCTCCTGCGATTCGGCAAGGAGGATCTCGACCTCGTTCATTCCCTTTTCCCTGAGATGGACGCGGGATGCGTCGATTCGCGCCCCGAACGTGCTGCTCATCTCGCTTGAGGCGCCGGCAAGGCCGGCAGCCCCCAGATCCCTGCAGGAAAGGACCGTGCCGGTTGCCGCCATCTCCAGCGTCGCCTCGATGAGAAGCTTCTCCGTAAAGGGATCGCCGACCTGCACGCAGGGGCGGTCCTCGGCTTCGGCATCCTCCGCAAGGTCCCGCGATGCGAACGAGGCCCCCCCGAGGCCGTCCCTGCCCGTCGAGGCACCGTACAGGATGAGCCGGTTGCCGGGACGCTTGACCCGGGCCGTCAGGAACCGGTCCGGTTCCACGATGCCCACGCAGACGACGTTCACCAGCGGATTGCCGCTGTATCCTTCGTCAAAAACCAGTTCTCCCCTGACGACCGGGACACCGATGCAGTTGCCGTAGTCCCCGATGCCGGCAACCACATGCTCGACGAGGTAGCGGTTCTTCTCTTCCGAGATGGGCCCGAAATAGAGGGGGTCCATCAGGGCAATCGGCCGGGCGCCCATGGAAATGACGTCACGGACAATGCCGCCGACGCCCGTCGCCGCGCCGTCGTAGGGATCGACGTAGCTGGGGTGGTTGTGGCTTTCCATCCCGATGGCAAGGGCAATTTCATCCGAAAACCGCACGATTGCCGCATCGTCGCCCGGGCCCAGGAGGACGTTCTCTCCGGTCGTCGGAAGCGTTTTTAACAGGGCGCTGGTCGACCGGTAGCTGCAGTGCTCACTCCAGAGGTTGTCGAAGCAGGCGATTTCCAGCGGTTTCAGCTCGCGTTTCAATTCGTTTTCAAGGTAGGTCCGGTCCCGGGCAGATACCATGGTACAGGAGAGTTATCCCCGGACCTACATTAAGGATGCCCATCACCGCCGCCCGTCTTCCATCCCGATTAATTCACCGGCATTGGCCGAATAATCAAAAATTTACGGTTTTTGCGGCACATCGTCGGGCACGGATACGGGGACACTCTATTTAGGGTTGCACATCCTATACGTACCCCATGGTCGACCCGTATGAAAAACTCCTCCGGGAGGCATATAGCAATATCACCGAAACCTCAGGCGACGAGGGCAGGTTTTCCGTTCCTGAGCCGAAGGTCTATATCGAAGGAAAGACGACCGTGCTTGAAAATTTCGCCGAGATCGCATCGACCCTCCGGCGCGAGCAGGACCACCTGATGAAATACCTGCTCGGCGAGCTCGGGACCGCAGGCAAAATCGACGGCAACAGGGCGATTTTCAACGGGAAATTCGAGCGGGCGGTCATCGACTCGGCTGTGCGCAATTACACCGAGGATTACGTCATCTGTTCCGAGTGCGGCAAACCCGACACCCGGCTCATCAAGGACGGGCGGGTGCTCACCCTCCGGTGCGATGCCTGCGGCGGGCACCGCCCGGTGAAAAAGCGGCGGGCACGGACCGAACCGGTCGGCAGCAGGATCGAGGAAGGCTCGATTATGGACGTCGACATCCAGTCGGTGTCCCGCAGGGGAGACGGCGTCGCACGGATCGGCAAATATACTATGTATGTCGCAGGCGCCAAGCCGGGCCAGACGGTCAAGGTCAAGGTCACCCGTGTCGCCGGATCAATCGTCTTTACCGAACGGTTGTAGTATCACGGCAGACGGCCACTTTTTTATCAGACCCCCGGGAGTACCCGGAGACGCTTGCACCTTTCGATCGGCGGCATGTGCTGCCCGGCCGGCGCCCGATCTCTTCGTTCAGGGTTCTTCCCGATATACCCTCAACAATACCCGGGCCACTCCTTTTAGTCCCGGTGAGAGACAAACTCCGTCACACGGGACATACCGGGTGCGAGACACCGATCACCGATGCACGACGCCGGCTGCGCCGGAAACAACACAGAAAAATCTTCGAAAAAACGGTTATTGGTGGAATATTACTGCGGGAAGGACCTGATTTCTGACAGCAGTTCGTCGCAGGACGCGGCAAGATTCGTGCAGGCGTCCGTTATCGCGTCGAGGGGGGTTCTGCCCTCGAGGGTTGAGACCACCAGCTCGGGATCGGTGAAGTGGAATTCCTTGAGATACTGTGCGACATCCACGAGGGGGTCCTGCAGGAGTTCGTCGACAAGCGCATTCATGAACGTATGCCCTTCGCCGACAAAGAAAATCCTCGCCCGGTCTTTTTCAAGCTCGACTATCTTGATTTCCATATGCACCTAATCGTGGTGGCGGACCCACCATATAAGTATTGGTCGTATCAGAACCGGAACGTCTCCCCGTCGCGGGCGGCGTTCGCGAGGTCCCACGGCATGACGTGGCTCATGTGCACGCTCCGCCACTCCCGGGGAGCGAGCGTTTGCGCGAGGGCGGCGGCATCGTCGTAATTCATGTGCTTGCCGATAGTGATGCTGCCGGGAACGAGGGCATCGCAGAAGAGCACGTCCGCATCCCGCATCAGGGCGAGGCTCCGTTCCGGGATGTCGCGGTTGGTGTCCCCCGTAAAGACGACCTTTGCCCGGTCCGTCTCGGCGATCAGGCCGCAGGCATAGACGGGCGGGTGCGTGACCTCGACAAACGTGCAGGTCATGCCGCACAGGGTAAACGGTGTGTATACAGGCCGGGGATTTCCTTCGAACGGGAGAAAATGCAGCTGTTCACGGATGTACGAAAGGACCGGCGGCGCAGCGTAGGCGGGGGGGAGCTTCTGCACCCGGTAGAACTCGTTGTACCCTACGAAATGATCGTAGTGGCCGTGGGTCCAGAGCACCGCATCGATATGCGGCGACCCGGAGCAGAGCAGCTGCCAGCGGAGATCCGGGGACGTGTCAACGAGCACGGCATGCCCATCGTTCCGGATGAGAAACGAGGTACGCAGGCGGTGGCGGCCGGTTTCCTGCCCTTCCCGGCAGACGGGGCAGGCGCATCCGATACGGGGGGTGCCGATGGTGTCGCCGGTACCCAGCAGCGTCACTTCCATGATCAGGACTGGTTCCTGCGGATGAGATCGCGGTTCTTCACGACATCCATCCCTTTTTCGATATCGTCGGGAATGATCTCCTCGCTCCCCCGCATCAGGGCGGAGATGAGCGACTCCTTGATCATGATCCGGAGATCCGCACCCGTGAACCCCTCGGTCCGGTCCGCCAGCCCTTCGAAATCGCAGCGGCAGTCCAGCGTCCGCGTGATTTTTTCAAGGATCTGGTGCCGCATGTTCCGGTCGGGGAGCGGGAACTCCACCACCTCATCGAACCGCCGCCATGCCGCCTCGTCCAGCAGCCACGGGTGGTTCGTCGCACCGATAAGCAGGACCCCGTTCTTGATGAAACTCGTCGTGTCAATGTTTTTCAGGAGCATGTTCACCGCACGCTTCATCGCTGCGTTGTCATCGGTAATCCGGCTTTTTGCGACGAAATCGAATTCATCGATGAAGAGGATGCAGGGGGCGAGGCGTTTTGCGAGATCGAAGATCCGGTCGATGTTCTTGGAGGTTTCGCCGAGGTACTGCGACGTGATCATCGCCAGGCGGACTTCGAGGAGCGGCATATGCAGTGCGCGCGACATGGCGAGCGCAAGCGATGTTTTCCCGGTCCCGGGGGGGCCGACGAAGAGGAGCTTGCCGAATTCGTAGATGCGCTTCTCCCGCAGAAAATCACGTTTTTTCAGTGCAATCCCGATCTTTTTCAATATCTGCTCCTGTTCGGTGGTGCAGACCAACAGGTCCAGCGACTGCTCGATCTCCTCCGGGGCGCTGATGATGATGAGGTCGCGTGCGGTGCGCATCTCCTCGTTTTCGGCGAGCAGATGGGAAATTTTCGCCTCGATATATTCCTTGGTGTCCTCGTAGGGGGGATTCCGTTCACGGACGGCAGCATAGGACACCTCAGCCATGCCGTTCGTTTCGAAGAAGTACGCCAGCGCCGGATTGGCGGCGATACGCTCTTCGCCTCCTTTTTTGAGGAACCAGCGGGCTGCGGGTTCGAGCGACGTAATCGCGAGCCGTCCACCGAATTCCTCACATTTCACGAACGGGTTGGACTTCAGCCGCCCGACTGCCTCATCCCCCCCTCTTTCCCGTTTCAACAGGCTTTCGCTGATGAGAACCGGCCGCTTGAGGGCGGTCGTGCCGCCGTTGACCCCGGCGATCCCGCGCAGCCGGGGCGAAAGGTCGTTTTTATCGAGGTGCTGGTAGCGGTTGAGGATCTCTGCGGTCAGCAGGACCTCCATCATGTCCAGCACTGCGTTGTCAGGTTCTGTTGGCGAGGTCATCGTAACAGAATATGTAGGTGCTGGAATTCCATAAGCCTTCCTTCAGCGGGTGGTCACCAGGCACCCGTCATCGGTCACGATGACCGTATGCTCCGCCTGCGAGACGAGCGA
>JAAEEQ010000029.1 GCA_013415665.1 Methanomicrobiales archaeon | reverse complement strand
GTTATCATGCTGCCGCTTAGAACAGGGTTGCTACCGGACGGATGCAGGCCTCCCCCTCCGCATCGGGGCTGTTGACCCGCGATGATACCGGATACCCCACCAGCATCCCGGGCGGTGCAGGGGCAAGCATTGCGTCGGGGTTGCCCGTCCCGGCGGCGAGCCAGTCATCTTCCCTATCGCGGGGCAGGATTGCCGGCATACGGTCATGAACGGCAGAAACAAGGTCGTTTGCAGGTGTCGTGAGGAGGGCAAAGCACCGGACGGCCGGGCCGCCGGGGGGGTGGCAGGTCGTATACAGCCCGGCAAGTCCTATCGGGTTGCCGTCGGCCCGGTGGTAGTAAAACGGGACCCGACGGCTCCCCTCCTCCTTCCACTCGTAAAAGCCGCTTGCGGGGACGATGCAACGTCCGGAGACGAAGGCGTCCTTAAATGCGGGCAGCACCGGAGCCGTCTCGGAACGTGCGTTGATCAGCGGGTGCTGATATGCCGCTTCCCCGGCCCATGCCGGCACAAACCCCCATCGCATGGCGACGCACTGCCGCTCCCCTGCCGCACAGATGACCGGGGCTGCCTGTCCGGGTGCGATATTGAACCGTGAACGCAGCCCCATTGCAGGGATGTGCACCCGGAACCGCTTACCGAAATCGGGCGTGATCACCAGAGAATACCGTCCGCACATGCGTACCTGACAGGAAATGGCGTTGGGAACTATTTCTCCGTTGCGCCGCCCCCCGCCGTCCCGCCGGCGCGCGGTGCATGCCCGCAAACCTTTTTCATCCCCGCGGGCGAGGCAGAGACATGGGAGCGGTACCGTACAGCTGCCGCCGGATGAAGCGATACCGAGGGAGCGCGTGAACGAACCAGTAATATCCGTTGCAAACCTGTCGTACCGGTACGGAACCTTCACTGCCGTTGACGCGATCTCCTTTCAGGTGCAGAAAGGGGAAATATTTGCATTTCTGGGGCCAAACGGGGCGGGAAAAAGCACGGTCATCAACGTTCTCATCACCCTCCTCGCCCTGCAGGAAGGGTCCGTGATCGTCGCAGGCCATGACCTGCAGCGGGATCCGGCCGGTGTCAGAGAAGCGATCGGCATCGTGTTTCAGGAGATCACCCTCGACCGGGATATGACGGCGTGGGAGATACTGGAGTTTCACGGAAGGCTCTATGCCCTGCCGAAGGAGGAGCGCCGGAAAAGGATCGACGAACTGCTCGCCCTCGTCGAACTGGAGGGAAAGCGCGATGCCTATGTCAAAGAGCTCTCGGGCGGGATGAAACGCAGGCTCGAGATCGCCCGCGGGCTGATGACCCGGCCGAAGGTGCTCTTCCTCGACGAACCGACACTCGGGCTCGATCCCCAGACGCGTATCCGGATGTGGGAGTACCTCCGTGACGTAAACCGCGAAGGGACCACGATCTTTCTCACCACCCACTACATGGACGAAGCCGACCAGCTCAGCAACCGCATCAGCATCATCGACCACGGGCGCATCATCGCGACAGGAAAGCCCTGGGAACTGAAAAATGCCCTCGGGGAGGATATCATCTACCTCGAAACCGCCGACAATGATGCGGCCATGCAGATCCTTGACGGCGATGAAAGGGTGCGTTCGGTCCGCCGCACGAAACGGGGGCTGCTTGCGATGGTGCACGGCGACGGGACGCAGCTGCTGCCGGCACTCCTCGACGGCATCCACGATGCGGGGCTGAAAGTCACCGCCGTCAACCTCAAAAAGCCCTCCATGGATGATGTCTTTGTCCATTTCACCGGCAGGGAACTGCGCGAGGAAGGGCCGGCACGGCATATGGTGCGCAGGAGATGACGATGAATACGGGATTTCTCACCATTTACTGGCGTGACATGCTGCGGTTTGTCAGGTTCAAGACCCTTCTTGTCTCGTCGCTCATCCAGCCGGCACTCTGGATGGCATTTTTCGGTGTTGCCATGTCAAGCAGCTTCGACCGCCTCGGGGCGGGCATACCGCCGGTTCCGGGAGTCGAATCCGTCGGCTACCTCACCTTCATGGGCGCCGGCGTGATCGCCATGACGACGCTCTTTACCAGCCTGTTCGGCGGGATCGTGCTGCTCTTCGACAAAAACTGGGGACTGATGCGGGAAATTCTCGCAAGCCCCCTTCCCCGGCATCACATCATCATCGGGATCGGGCTCTCCGGCATGACCAAGTCGTTCATACAGGCAATCATCATCATGATCTTCGGCCTCCTCATCGGCGTGGAGTTTTTCAGGAATGCCGGGCCCCTGGATATTGCCGTCTCCGTCCTCGGGATTCTCCTCTTCGTCGGCATCTTTTCCCTCGGCTTTCTCTTCCTTTCGGCAACGATTTCGATATCCATGGAGAGCCCGGAAGGGCTGCAGGGCATCATCACCCTGATGACGATGCCGATATTTTTCGCCAGCAACGCACTCTACCCGACCGATGCGTTCCCCCAGATTATGCGTGATCTCTCGGCGGTCAATCCGCTGACCCACCTGATTACCGGTATCCGGTATTTTGCCATCGGGAGCGACTTCACGGCCATCGGCATCCACGTTACGTCCACACCGGATGACGTCGTCCGTTCGCTGCTGATGCTGGTTGTCTTTGCCGCCGGCATGTTTTCAATCGCGTGGTGGCGGTTTTCACGGGCGGTCGTGACCTGAACGGAAAGGCAAACAGGCACCATACAGCGGAAAATCCAGGGGAAAAACACCCTCCCGCCCGCATCCCGGAGAAAACGGCAATCGCGGTGGTGTGCCCTGGTACGGCGGCATACGTCATGAAAAGACGCCCGGGGTTGTTTCCGGGCTTTTAAACCGGACACGGCGCTGGCCGGGAGCGTCAGTCGGTTTCGTCACGTTCAAGAATAAAGAGGCGCAGGCAGGGATCCTCAATCCAGGATCCCCGGGTTTCATACCCGCCGTACCCCGGATCGGGGCCGAAGACTACCTCTTCGCGTTCCTCGATGCCGGGAACATCCAGCGGTTTGAGAATGGTTCCTGAGCCTAGCTGCAGTATAGCCATATATTCTACAACGTACGTTCCACCGATCATTTAATATACTTTCTGGTAGTGAGGGTTTCCGGTCAAAAGGTCATATCTTCGCGAAAAATGCGTGATACGGCGTCAATACGCATTTTTCAGGAGAAGAAGGGGGATCCGGCCTGCGGCAGCGCACTGCGGGGGAGAGAGCGGCAATATCATCTTCGATCCTGAATTTATTGCATATATGCCGTTTTAGCCAATCAAGGGTTCCAGCAGCCGCGCGGATGCAGGTGCATCAGTGCCAGAACAGAGCGAGGAGAAAAATGACCGCAATGAGGATGCAGTTTCTCAGCACGGTGGAATACACCATCACTTCGGTGCCGATTCTGGGGCCGAAGATCCCGACATAGGCAGGGCCGAACCAGCGGACGGTCCGTGTCAGGCTCGAGAGCAGGTTTCCGACCAGCAGGGTTATCACGAGATCGCGGGTCGAGATCAGCCCGGCGGCATACAGCGGGGAAGCAAGGCTTGCTGCAGCGATATAATTCGCAAACTGGGCTGCAATGATGCCCAGCCCCTCGACGGGCACCGGAAACCAGCCCGCGACGCCGTTCATCATGAGCGCGAGCCGGTCGAAGACGCCTGCATCGATGAGGAATGCGACAACCACGATTGTCGGCACCGTCACGGCAAAAATGCGGGTGACGGGTTTTCGCGCCGCCTTTGCCACATCAGTGAGGATTTCCCGGATGCCGTGCCTCACTTTTGGCTCGATTGCCGGAGGCGCCGCCCCGGGTTTCGGGAGGAGGATGTGTCCCGCCACCATGACCAGCAGGGTTTTTACAAGGCCCACGAGTGTCAGGACGAGGAAATAGAGCCCGCCGGCAAGGCCAAGCAGGGGGATATACACCGGCAGGAGAATCCGCCAGTGCATGACAATCGCCGGGAACGAATTCATCAGGGAGGCAAGGATGAGTTCGCGGCGCCCGATCCTGCCGTGGTGGTAATGATCCGCCAGCATCGCGTTCGCCGCATTTGCCGAGACGAAGGCCATGAGAAAACTGGTGCCGCACGCGTGCGAGAGATGGGAGAGCCGGGTTACCGGGAGCGCGAGCCGGGCAATCCGGTCGGTTATGTGCATGGCAATAAGGAATTCCGCAGCAAGAACCCCCGCGATCATCATGGGGAGGCTCTGCCCGAGGAGATCGAGGGCGAGAAGGAGCGCAGCCGAACCGTTCATGGGCTGTCTCCGGAATGGGTGCACCGCTGCCGGGGAGCCGGTGCCTTTTTGGGCAGGGGATGACAGTCCCTGTATATGGACCTGGCTTCGATGACCTGCACGGCGGAACAGGCGGCCCGGCCTCCGCTGACCCGCCGGGACCTTGCCGAAATACAGGCACAGATTCCTGAATGGCAGCTTTTAGACGGGCGCCTGGTTCGCCGTTTCGAGACCTCGGATTTCATCGCATCCCTCGCGCTTGTCAACGATATCGCCCGGATAGCGAACGAGCAGGGGCATTTTCCCGACATCCGCATCACCGAGTACCGGTACGTGGACATCATCTGGTACACCTATCGATCCGGGGGCCTGACCCGGAACGACGTGATCATGGCCGCCCGGGTCTCGGCTATGACCCGGGAACGGGATTTGGAGACCTCGCCTTAAAAGAAGGCGCGTTCGATACGGCTCCGGATCGCTTCCTTTGGCAGGGCCCCTACAATCCTGTCTGCGGGCTGCCCGTGCGAGAAGAGCATCAGCGTCGGTATCGCAGTGATCATGAGCTGCCGCGCGGTGTGCGGGTTTTCATCGGTGTTGCATTTTCCGACAACCATTCTGCCCGCATATTCGGAAGCGAGCGCTTCCACCACGGGGCCGACCATCCGGCACGGCCCGCACCATTCCGCCCAGAAATCGATGAGCACCCGGGGATGGTCGCGTAACGCCTGCTGCAGGGTGGCGTCGGTAATGACAACGACCTGCCCGGGCTTCGGACGCACCGCCGCCGCCTGCATGCGCCGCAGCTTTTCTTCGCGGATACGCTGCAGTTCGTCATCATATTCATCTGCCGCCATGTACCGCATGGTTGGGAGGGGAGAGGTATTAATACCGCACGCAAAAACCCCGGAGAGAAAAACGGCGGAGATGAGAAAGATATAAGAGCGAGAAATCCAATGTAATAGAGTACCCGGGAGCGAGGTGGGGTAGTCAGGAAATCCCGACGGGCTCATAACCCGTAGACCGATGGTTCAAATCCATCCCTCGCTACTGTTTTATCATTTCATTTTGTCGAGGTCCGGGCCTCGGAGACTTCCTTGAAAACGCCGAGATTCGACTGGTACGTGCCCCCGATTAACTCAACCCGGCGCCGGGAGCACTGCTCGCACCCGATGGCAAGCGGGTACACGCCGGTCAGGCACCCGACGCAGAGGTCGTTTTTATCCATCCCGATCGCCGAAATAAGCGCCTCGATGGAGACATGCCTGAGCGACGACGCGCCGATGCTTTTCCTGACTTCCTCGTTGCTCTTGTCGCTTGCGATCAGTTCCTTCCGGGTGGGCATGTCGACACCGAGGTAGCAGGGCGCTTTGAGCGCAGGCGAGCCGATGCGCATGTGCACTTCCGCCGCCCCTGCCTCGCGCATCAGCCCGATGATCCGCCGGGACGTCGTGCCGCGAACGATGCTGTCATCGACGAGGACGACCGATTTGTCGAGCACATGCCCTTTGACGGGATTGAGTTTGATGCGGACCGCATTTTCCCGTGCCTCCTGTGTCGGCATGATGAAGGTGCGCCCCATGTACCGGTTCTTGATCAGGCCTTCCCGGTACGGGATCTTCGACGCTTCCGAATACCCGATGGCATGGGCGATGCCGGAGTCGGGCACCGGAGAGACGAGGTCGGCACAGATCGTCTCGTTCTCGGAGAGGGCCTGCCCGATGTGCCTGCGCACGTCATAGACCAGCCGCCCGTCCACGACGGAATCTGCCCGTGCAAAATAGATATACTCGAAAACGCAGTGGGCGGGATGATCGGCGACGGCGATCTGGCGGAAGGTGATGCCCGTGGCATCGATACGGACCAGTTCCCCGGGCCGGACGTCCCGGATGAACGTCCCGTTGAGCGCATCGACGGCAACGCTTTCCGAGCAGACGATATGCCCGTTGGGGAGTTTCCCGACGCAGAGCGGGCGGATCCCGAGGGGGTCGCGAAACGCCCAGATAACATCGTCGAGCATCACGACGACAGAATACGAGCCTTTCAGGATGCGCATGCAATGCAGCACCGCATCCTCCATGCCCCCCGAGATGCGCAGTTCGTCCGCGATGAGGTTGCCGATCACTTCCGTGTCGGTGGTCGTGCAGAAGATCTGGCCGCGTTTTTCAAACGTTTCCTTCAGGTCGGCGGTGTTGGTCAGGTTGCCGTTATGCGTGACGGCAATATTCTTCCCCCTGAACCTGAAGTTGAACGGCTGTATGTTTTCGGGTATCTTCTCTCCCGTCGTCGGGTAGCGGACATGCCCGACGCCGACGCTGCCTTCGAGGGACGCGAGCAGGGATTCGTCAAAGACTTCGGAAACCAGCCCCTGCCCCTTGTGCTTGTGCAGCACGGCACCGTCGAATGTCGCGATTCCTGCGCTCTCCTGCCCCCGGTGCTGGAGCGCATAGAGCGCGGAGTAAAGGGAAAAAGAGACACCGCCAGCATCAGCGATGCCAACGATACCACACATGATAAAACCTAGTGGGTAGGTATCTTGGATTTTTTGGTGACCCAGGCATAGTTCCGCATGCGGCTGCTTTTACCAAACCCGCACGACGAGCACACTTTGTGCCGGGCATGGAACGAAGCCCTGCCACAGCGTCTGCATACGATATGAACGGTTTTCTGCCGTTTTCCCATCGAGGATGTACCTTTTGACATGTAAAATCACCTTTTTTTTATTCTACCGAGGGGGAGATATAAATCACGTTGTCCCCTCGTACGATGAGGGTTCCATGCTTCTGAATCTGGCCTTCGATCTCTTCTTCTGCTTTGTCGAGGACGAGATTCATATGGACATCGTACCCCTGAAGTATTCCACGGATTTCCCTGCCGCCTTTGAGACTGACAATGACAGGTTGCCGGTTGAGTGCCTGGTCTAAAATTTCCAACGGTCTTCTGGTCATGGGATTCACATATTTATTTGCTCTGGAGTACTATAATTGCAATTGGAAGATAGATAAAGATAGTGCCGGGCGAACCCGGAATATGCCGGATACGGCGACGCGTTTACTGAGGATTTGTACTATGGCTGCACTCACCGCAAAAAAACGCCATACCATACGGAAATCGGATATCACACGACTCTACCGGCGCCTTGAAGAGGAAATAGGCGAAGCAGCGGCATTGTTCCGATCGGATCGCGTTGAGATGGTCGAAACGACATCTCCTTTCACCCTCTACCTCGTCGAGAAGCGCCCGCTGCTGATGGAATACGACGGCAGGGTATTTCCCACGCTCCGGGGAGCGATCGAACGGCCTTTTGCATGCAGGCGGATTGTCGTCGACTCGGGGGCGGTTGCGTTCATGGTGAAAGGGGCGGATGTCATGCGCCCCGGCATCGTCGAAGTCTCAGACGACGTTGTGGCGGCAGCCCCCGTCGTGATCATCGAAGAGCGGCATAAAAAGCCGCTGGCAATCGGCATCGCGCTTGCCGGCGCGGTAGAGATCCGCGGAATGGAAAAGGGGAAAGCAGCACGCAACATTCACTACGTTGGCGACGAACTCTGGAATCTGGAAGTATAACCGCCCTTATGAAACAATACTATTAAATAAAATTCATTCTACACCTTTTTTCATGGCGAAATTCCTTGAAAGCATCCTCGGCAAAGGTTCTCCCGCATCCGACAGCGACTATATGGAACTTGACCTTGCGGCCTACGAGGCTGCGAGTGCCGACGAACCCGCTTCAATGTACGTCAAGATCGCCGCCATCGGCGATCTGAAGGAAACCCCCCGCATCAAGGACGAAATATACAACGGCAATATCGTCATCGTGGACGTCGGCAGGCTGAAGATGGACAAGATCACCTATGAACGGGTGTTAAAAGACCTCCGTGAAGTGGCAAAGGACGTCAACGGCGATATCGTCGGGCTTGGCGACCAGAAGTACGTCATCATCACCCCCATGTCCGTCAAGATCTCCCGGGAGAAGATTGGCGGAGGACTGTAGTGCACCGCGTCATTCCCGGCCCCTGCCCCCGGTGCAAAGAGGAGATCCAGTTCATTTATCAGACAGAAGAAATCCCTTATTTTTCCGATATCCTCCTTATTTCGGCTGCATGCGATTGCGGGTACCGCTTCGTCGAAACGATGATCCTCGGGGAAGGCGATCCCGCCATGTGGACGCTGCACGTCACGGCACCCGGGGATATGGAGGCACGGGTCGTGCGGAGCACGACGGGATCCCTTGAAATTCCCGAGTTCGGGATAACCATTGATCCCGGGCCTGCATGCGATGCGTTCATCACGAACGTCGAAGGGGTGCTTGCCCGGATCGAAGATGTGCTGGACAAGGTTCTGACGTGGGCGGAGGGCGAGGAAAGGGGGCGCGCCTGTGCCCTCAAAGACGAGGTAGCCCGGGCGAGAGAGGGGGACGTCCCCTTCACCCTCATCGTGCGGGACCCGACCGGCAACAGCGCAATTATCAGCAGAAAGGCGGAAAAGCAGCTTCTGCCTCCCGATGCCGGCACGTGCCCCGACGATCAGCAGAGGCAGGATTAGCGCTACATTTTTATATTTTTCTCAGCCTAAGGTGCCTTGCCGGAAGGTGAAAACAATGGCCTATAGATGGAAAAACAATCTTGATGTGGAGGAAGCGGTCGTCGTGCTGATGAACTCGCTGGATGAAAATGCCGAGATTCCCGGATGGCTCCGGCGGACGATCCAGCAGGCGGTGTACGACTCCGATCCCCAGTATGTACGGCGGTTCTTCTCGGAAATGAAGCACCATGCCCCCGAATCGTTGAAATATTTCGAGGACCCGATGCTGTCCGGCGGCGACTGAATCGACCCTTCCCCTTCGTTTTTTCAATCCCCGACCCTCACGGAACAAGCAGACGTTCATCATGCCCCCCCACACTGCCCGGCACCCACGAAACTACGAGAGAAATACCCGTTCCCGGCGTGAGAAGACGCGTACGCCCCTTTCGCCGGCGGAAGATGCCCTGGCCGCCTTTCTCGCGCACCCGGCGATTCCCGCTCCCGTGCAGGACGAAATCGAACGCTACGTCCGGAAAAAAACCCGGAAAGATCCGTTTGATCCGGCCGTGCTCGACTGGATCTGTGCGGCTGTGACGGCCCAGAAAGCGGCGTACTGGAACGAGGAGGAGAAGCGTACGATACGCTACCGCACGCCTTCCAGCGTTATTGCCTATCTTGCCTACCAGTTTCCGGTCAATTATGCGGCATGGGCCACCATCTTTGCCGGCCTGTTCGGGCGCCGCCCGCCCGGCCATTTGTCCGTGCTTGACATCGGGTGCGGGCCGGGCACGGTTGCCCTTGCCCTTATCGGCGTGCTGGATCGCATGGGCGGAGGTACTGCCGATGTCCGGGCGGTCGAGCGGTCACGGGACCATATCGACGCGTATGCCGCAATCGTCCCGCAGGTTGCCGCAGCCGGCGGTCGGGTGACGGTGCACCCGCCCGTTGCGGCCGATATCAGGGTACCGCCTGCCGGGATTGCAGGGCCGTTCGACCTGATCACCTGCTCGAACGTGCTCAACGAACTGCCGGAAGGCGACCGTGCGCCGTTGCTGCAGGCCTATGCCCGCCTCCTCTCGCCCGGCGGGCTGCTGGTCTGCATCGAGCCCGCAGAGATGCGGACCGCTTCACTGCTCCGCAGGTGTGCGCTCGCACTGCACGGCAACGGCCTGTACATCCGAGCCCCCTGCCGGTTTCTCCGCGGCACCCCCTGCAGGGCGGAGCGGTGCTGGTCGTTTGTCACGCACCCACCGGTTGCGGCGACACGGCTCATGCGGCATTGTGCGGAACGGGGAGGGTCCTGGCGTTTTTGCAACACGGACGTGCAATATGCCTACGTGGTGTTTGCCGGACAGCCGGTGCCGTCGGCATATCGGGTGCCGGAACGATCCGGGTGCATCAGGTGCGGGGATATCGGGCGCCACCTGCACCGGTATGTCTCCACCGAGGTGACCGTGGTCTCGGACGAACTCGGAAGCCCGGACACCCATGTCAGAAAAATCTGTGACGGCACCGGCAGAGAGGGGGTCTATGCCGTCATGCACGGCTACCACGTCCGTCCCGCAAACCGCTGGCTGCTGGATGCGCCGTACGGGTCGGTCGTGCGGATCACGCACGCGCTGGTCAGGCGCAATGAACGCCATCACGCCTGGAACCTGCTCGTGACCAGGGACTCGGAGGTTGTTCCCGTTCGCCCTCCGGCATGGCCGCCGCTGCCGGGAGCAGCGGATGGTGAAAAAACAAAAGATTAACGGATCTCCGTACCCTGCAGGCGGACGCCGGGAGAACCGTGCACCGACCCGACGACGCGGGCATCCGGAACCGCTGAAAGCACGCCGGGGACGGCCGACTCGGGAACGACATAGACGTACCCCATGCCCATGTTGAAGGTCCGGTACATCTCCTCGTCCTCGACCGACCCGACTTCCTGCATCCAGGTAAATATCGGCGGTATTTCGAGCGGTTCATCGATATTGAAGCCGAAAGGACCAAGCCGCGTGAGGTTTAAAAGCCCGCCGCCGGTGATATGGCACATGCCGTGCACCTCTGCGGCGTCGGCAACACGGAGCGCTTCCGCGTAGATGCGGGTCGGGGTTAAGAGCTCTTCCCCGAGGGTCCTGCCGAACGGCATCCGGTCATGGTAATCGGCATACAGCTCCACCAGATGGCGTGCAAGCGATAGCCCGTTGCTGTGCACTCCGCTTGAGGGGACGCCGATGATACTGTCGCCCTCGGCAATGCGCTCGCCGGTGACAACCCGTGCCTTCTCCCTGATGCCGAGGCAGGTGCCCGCCAGATCGAGCCCGTTGACGAGCCCTTTTAAGGTTGCGGTCTCCCCGCCGACGAGGCTTAAGTTCGCCAGTTCCGCACCGGCATTCAGGCCGATCCCGATCTGCCGCATCTTCTCCTTGGACAGGGCGTCCGTTGCGATATAGTCGACGAAGGCAACCGGTTCGATGTTCATCACGTAGAGATCGTTGGCATTCATGGCGATGCAGTCGATCCCCACGGTGCTCCAGTCGCCGAGTGCATCGGCAATCAGCATCTTCGTGCCGACACCGTCGGTGGCAAGCGCGAGGACATGGTTCCCGAATTCTATAAGACCGGCAAAATGCCCGACCGCACTGTACATCGGGTACGCTCCCCGGCGCCGGTAGGTCAGCTGGTCAACGAGCGCCCGTACGGCGGTCGCCTCGAGCGAAATGTCGACACCGGCTTCACGATACGTATGGTTCATCGTCAGGATCCTCGGACAGTCTGAATTCGTCATGCAGCACCCGCAACGCCCGTGGCCCGTCGTCGGCGCTGACAACGAACGAGACATTGACCTCCGACGAGCCCTGCGAGATCATCATCACGTTGACGCCAGCTTTGCCAAGCGCCGTGAATATTCTCCCGGAGATCCCCGGGGTGCCCGCCATGCCCGATCCCACGACCGCGACGGTGATCACGTTGCGGTTGTGGGTGACGTCCCGTACATACCCGCTCTTCTGCACGGCACCAAGGGCTTCGAGCGCCTGGTGCAGGTGTTCGTCGTCGACGATGAGCGAAATGTTCGCTTCCGACGAGCCCTGCGAGATCAGCATGACGTTGACGTCGTTGTCGGCAAGCGCCGAAAATATCGCCTTGGCGACGCCGGGCCGCCCGATCATCTGGGCGCCGCTGATGTTGATGAGCGACACTTTCTGGATGTAGGAGATCGCCTTGACCACGCGGCGGTCCCGGTGCTCTGTCCGCAGCACGCAGGATCCCGCATGGGAGGGGTTGAAGGTGTTCTTGACCCGCACGAGGATGTCCTTGGAAAGGGCCGGCTCGATGGAGCGCGGGTGCAGCACCTTGGCACCGAAATACGAGAGCTCCATCGCCTCGAGATAGGAGATGTCGGGCAGCACGCGGGCGTCGCTGATGATCCTCGGGTCGGCGGTCATGACGCCGTCGACATCGGTCCAGATCCAGATCTCGTCCGCATCGATGCCGGCACCGATGACGGCTGCCGAATAATCCGACCCGCTCCGCCCGAGCGTCGTGACGGTGCCCATGCGGGTGCAGCCCATGTAGCCCATGATCACGGGCACCGAGTCGACCAGCAGCGGAACGATCCGGCTCTTGATGTGCTGTTCGCTCTCCGGGAGCGCCTGGGCGCATCCGTGCTGGGTTGTGGTGATGATCCCCGCCTCGCAGCCGTTGAGGGCCACGGAGGGGATGCCGGCCTCACGCAGCGCCGCACTGACAATCAGAGCAGAAAGCCGTTCGCCGAACGAAATTACGTAGTCCTTCGACCGCGGCGTCAGCTCGCGGAGCGTGTGCACGGCATTCAGGATGTTCTCCAGATCGCACAGCCGGTCGTCGATGGTGGCAAGGACGTCGTCCGCGGACGCGGGTGCCACGACCCGGAGCACTTTCTGGTGCCTGCTCCGGAGTGACTGGATGAACGGGGCGATAGGGGGTGCGCCGGGCGAGGCGACGACTTCTCGACAACCCGCGAAATGCAGGTTTCATCGGCAACCGAAGTGCCGCCAAATTTCATTAAAAGCCTCATTTTGGCTCACGTAGCCCCTTACCATTTATTTATGTACCTATACAACGCACGCTATATTAAGATGCATGCAGACGTTGAGGTGGATTGCCACGTGCTGGTTATCGGGAGCGGCGGCGCGGGAGCCCGGGCTGCTCTCGAGGCATCGCAGTATGGCAAAACGGTGCTGGTGTCCCGGACCCTGACCGGTAAAGGCGGATGCACGCCGATGGCGGAAGGGGGCTACAACGCGGTTCTCAGAAACGCCGATTCCTGCCCGATGCATGTCGCGGACACGCTCAGGGGCGGTGCATACCTCAACGATCCCGCCCTTGTCGATATCCTGGTGCGGGAATCGCCCGAGCGGATGGCCGATCTTATCCGCTGGGGTGCTGTGTTCGATGTCACCGACAGCCGCGAGATCGCCCAGCGCCCGTTCGGGGGCCAGCAGTTCCCGCGGACCTGCTATGCAGGCGACCGGACGGGGCACGAGATCATGGCGACGCTGGTCGAGCAGTTGCGTTCCCGGGATATCGAGCAGCTCCAGGAAACGACCGTCATCGAACTGCTCCTTGACGGCGGGCGGGTATGCGGCGCCGCCATGCTCGATCGAAACGGGGGCCTGCTCCTGTGCAGGGCGGATGCGACGGTGCTGGCGACCGGCGGCGGCACCCGCGTCTACGATATTTCGACGAACTGCGCCGCAGGGACGGGCGACGGGTTCGCCCTCGGCTACCGTGCGGGTGCCGAACTGATCGATATGGAGATGGTGCAGTTCCACCCGACGGGGGCGGTGTACCCCTACAATGCCCGCGGCCGCCTGATTACCGAGGCGGTGCGGGGAGAGGGGGGCCTTCTCCTGAACGCCGAGGGCGAACGGTTCATGCACCGGTACGACCCGGAGCGGATGGAACTCTCGACCCGCGACGTCGTGGCACGCGCCATCGCCACCGAGATCCTCGAAGGGAGGGGGACACCGCACAACGGCGTCTATCTTGATGTCTCCCACCTTCCGGCACCGACCATCGAGGAGCGCCTGCCGATCATGCTCGAGCAGTTCCTCGCGTTCGGTGTCGACATCAGGAAGGAGCCCATGGAGGTCGCCCCGACGGCGCACCACATCATGGGGGGCCTGCGCATCACGCCCTCCGGGCAGACGACCGTTCCCGGGCTCTTTGCCTGCGGCGAAGTGGCGGGCGGGGTGCATGGCGCAAACCGGCTCGGCGGCAACGCGCTTGCCGATACGCAGGTCTTCGGAAAACGTGCGGGCGAATCGGCCGGCCGGGCGGCGAAACAATCAGGTGCGATCCCCATTTCCGCGATCGGGGCCATCGGAGCGCGCCTTGAGCGGTTCCGGGCGGGATCTGTTCCGCCCATCGCGATCATCGAAACGCTCCGTCGGGCGATGTGGGACGGTGCGGGCATATTCCGCACCGAGGCATCGCTCACGACTGCAGGAGAGACCGTTGCATCGTTGAAAACCCGGACCCCGCAGGCACGGACCGACCGGAACCTTGCTGAATGCTGCACGGTGGAGAACATGCTGGAGGTTGCCGGGCTGATCGTGCGGGGTGCCCTGCTGCGCCGCGAGTCCCGGGGTGCCCACGTCAGGAAAGATGTCAGGACGGCATGGGAACCGGCACAATCGCCCTACGGCCATACCTTCCAGTCCCGGAGTGGGGAAGGCATCGAACAGCGGGAGGTTGCGGCATGAAGGAGGGTGACATGGTCGGGATTACCGCAAAGGTCTCCCGATTCAACCCTGAAACCGACAAAGAACCACATTTCGAGACCTATACGGTTTCCGTGCATGACGGTGCCCGGGTGCTCCATGTGCTGCATGCCATCCACGACCGGCTGGACCCGACGCTGGCCTACCGCTTCTGCTGCGAGGCAGGCCAGTGCGGGAGCTGCGCCATGCGGGTCAACGGCGAACCCGTGCTTGCCTGCATGGAGGAGGCGACGGACGGCATGACCGTGGAGCCGCTCCGCCTCCCGGTGATCCGCGATCTGCTGGTGGAGGTGGAGGGCGTACTCGCCCGGCTTGCGCCCTTCGAGGCTGGCGAGGAGCCGGAAATTCCGTCAAAAGAGGAGATCGAGGCAATCAAACCCCTCCGGGACTGCATCGAGTGCCTTTCCTGCGTGTCGGAATGCCCGGCGGTCGATGTGGCATCGTTCCTCGGCCCGACGGGAATGCGGCAGGAGATGCGGATAGCGCTCGATCCCCGGGCAAAACATGACCGGATTAAAAAGGCCATCGACGAAGGGCTGTTTACCTGCACGACCTGCCAGCGCTGCCGTGACGTCTGCCCGAAAAAGATCGCCATCCCGGGACGGGCGATTGAGAAACTGCGGGAAATCGCCAACCGGGAGGGGCTCACCCTGCCCCGCCACCAGGCAGTCGCCCGGCTCATCGAGGAGACGGGCAGGAGCGTTGACCGGACAAAAGCCACGTTTCTCGAGCAGGTGCCCGAGGTCGTCGAACCGGACGGCCCCGTGCGGGGGGAGGTCGGGTTCTTCGTCGGCTGCATGTACAACGGGCGGGTTCCCGAAACGGCGCTGGACATGATCGAGGTCATGAAACGCAACGGCATCCGGCTCATCATCCCGCACGATCAGGTCTGCTGCGGATCGCCCCTGATCCGCACCGGCCAGACCGCAATCCTTCCCGAGCTGAAAAAACGGAATATCGAGGCCTTTGCCCGGAAAGGCGTCACGACGGTCATGACCATGTGTGCGGGATGCGGATCGACCCTGAAAAACGACTACGACACACCGTTTACGGTAAAGGACATCACGGAAGTTCTTACCGAATACGGCATCGAGCCGCCCGCTCGCCTGGATGTCCGCGCCACCTACCATGATCCCTGCCACCTGCTGCGGGGGCAGGGGATCTCCGGACAGCCCCGTGAACTCCTGAAAACGGCGGTGCGGGAGTTCGTCGAAATGCCGTCACGGTGCTGCGGTGCCGGCGGCGGTGTCCGGTCGGGGCTTCCCGATGAGGCGGCAGCGCTTGGAAAACAGCGTGACGACGAGATCAAAAAGACCGGAGCGGACATCGTGGTCACCGCATGCCCGTTCTGCGAGTTTCACATTCGCGAAAACACGGACAGGCCGGTGAAGCACATCTGCACCCTGCTGCTGGAAGGCTACCGGGAAAAGGACCGGAAAAGGAACAGGCCGGCAAAGGGATAAGACCCTGCCGGGATTATGGCGCGGGTGCAGCCGCACTCGCCGTGGCTCCCGCCTGCTCCCGCATCTGCTGCGTAAGCGCAATCGATGCCAGAATCTCGCGCACGTCGTCCTGCAGGCGCGTGTCGGATGAGCCCTGCAACGGCACAAGATACGGGAGGGCCGGCGATCCGATCCTGATAAGTGCTGTTTTTATCGCCATGCGGCGATTTTCGTTGCCGGTACTGAGCCCGACGACAAGCGGCTCCACCGACGGCTCGCCGATGCAGACAAGCGTTACCACCGCCCAGTCACGCGCCGCAGGATCGTCCGTGGAGAGCGAGGCGATCAGGGGCGAAACCGATGGAGCCCCGATCTCGCAGAGCGCGGTTGCTGCCCACTGCGACGCACCTGCATCGCCGGATGCGAAGACGCCGATGAGAGCGGGGACCGCAGGCTCTCCGATGGCTATCAGTTCACGTGTGGCCTGCCGCTGTTCCGATGCGTTCTCCGCATACAGGCCGGCAACGATATCATCCGCCGGTGATGCCTGCAGGCAGCCGGCGAGGGCTGCCATGCCGATGAGCAGGGTGCAGGCGACTGCCGCCTGCACCGGCGCAGAAAACCCTCTCATCGCTCTTCCTTCCGCGGGAGAAAGGCACGCCCCGCGGAGAATGCTGGCGCAAGAAAAGAGCCCATGGACACGTATTCACGACGGAACGAATCGTATGCAAACGGCCGAATCTTTTCGATATCGGGCTTCCCGTCCGCATCAAGCACGCTTGTTTCGATTTTCACGTCAAGGATCTCGCCCACGAACTGGGTGTGCACGCCGATATCCAGGGTGCCGGTGCAGCGGCACTCGAGCACCAGCGGGCATTCCCCGACGAAGGGCGCGTTGACGTGATCCCCCCGGACGGGCGTAAAGCCGGTTGCGGCGAATTTGTCGGCATCCTTCCCCGAAACGATGCCGAAGAAATCCGCCTCGGCGACCTGGCCGGCAGAGGGGATGCTGACGGTGAATGCGCCGGTCGCGAGAATATTCGCATAGGTCATGCGGTGCCGCTGGATGGAAACCGCCACCGAAGGAGGCTGCGAAGAGCAGATGCCGCCCCATGCGGCCGTCATCACATCCGGCCTGCCGGTGCCGTCGTACGTTCCTACAAGCAGGACGGGATGGGGATAGAGCAGGGTTTTGGGACCGAACGACTGTTTCATGCACCTATGATTGCCCGGTACCTGATGTTATTGGTTGTGGAATCTCTCCCTCCTGTTTCCCGGCAGGAATGACCGGTACCATAACTCTTATGGGAATCCAGCAGGCAGTACTGGTAAAAGGGGATATCGGGCGATGACGACAACCGGCGGCGAGCAGACGACCCTGCTGCAGGATGACCCGGAGTTTTTTGAGGAGCTCTCCGAATACCTTGACGTCCTTTCGAACCCGACCCGCTTAAGAATTCTCAAAGCGATTGAACGCCGCCCCAAGGATGTACGGGAGATCGCAGGGGACATCCGGACAAGTTATGAAAATACAAAAAAACACCTCGACAAGCTCCTGCGGACCGGTGTCGTTAAAAAAGAGGCGGGACTCGGCCAGGAGACCGCGAGAGGGGTGCATCCGGTATGGAAGTACTCCCTTATCCCCGGCGGCATGGAAGCCATCATCAGGAACCTCGGCCTTTTTTCCAACATCAACATGACCCTGGCGGATGCGGAGCTCAACGCCCGCATCGCCCGGGTGAAGGGGATGATGGCGGAGGAACGTACCGGCACGACACCGGTGCTGATCGTTGTCGGAGGGCCCGACGACGGGGCTGCGTTTCCCGTGCAGGAGGAGGTGACGGCCATCGGGCGCCGGGATGCCGCGGCGGAGCCGGCTCCGGGTGAGATCATATTTTCCGACTATTATTCGGCGGTTACCCGGGTGAGCCGCCCGCATGCCCGGATCACCCGGAGCAAAGGAGGGTATGTGATCGAAGACTGCGGCAGCACGGGGGGGACGCTCCTCAATGCCGAACCGATCACGGCGCATTCCCCCGTCCCGCTCTCCGACGGGGATCTCATCGATCTCGGGAAAGGGGTGAAAGGCGTGCGCCTGATTGTCGCCCTGCCGGGAAGGGAGGGGTGAACATCGCCACGCCGCCCGTGCATGCCTGCCCGAAGACCGGGTTGCGGCTCAGAACGGCTGCAGCAGTGCTGCTCGTGCTGATATGCATCTGCATGCTCCTGCCCCCGGCAACCGCCGCAGCCGATGCCGACGGCCGGGAAGCCGGGCTGCGGGATGCCGCCGCAACCCAGTCCGGGGATGATGCCGCGGCTGCCCGCATCGCGGCGGCACGGAACCGTTCGGTTGCCTCCTCGCCATCCGGGGTGGAAAACGACAATACGGCGACAAACTCCGCTTTCTGGCAGGGAGCCCTGGTCTTCGGCGCCGGCGGTGTGGCCGCCCTGGTACTGCGGGCACTCGACCGCCGGTATCCCGCCGCTACCCCGCAGGGTGGGGCGCCGCGGCTGCTCGTTTTCGCCTTTGCAGCCTCTGCTGCTGCCGGAGCGGCAGGTGCGGCGGGGCTCGTCCTCTGGCTTCGCATCCCCGGCCCGGGGACGGCGGCGACGGCGTTGCTGCTGCTCGCCATCATCATCGCGATCCTGGCGTGGATGTCTGTATTCCGTGCGCTGGCACTGCAGAGCGGGAGCGGTTCCGGCCTGTCCGAAAGGCTCTGTCCAGTTGTCGCCGGCTGCGGGCTCCTGGTGCTGGGAACGATTGCCCTGCGCTTCGCACCGGCCGTTATGTCGTCCGCCACGGGCTGGCTGACGGTGATTGCCCTGGTACTGCCGCTGGTTGCGGGCCTTGCGGCATCGCGCAGCCGCTCCGCCGCTGCGCCTCCCGCAGGACTCCCCCCCGTTTCCCGGGAGGATCCGTATGCCACCCGTGTTGCCGAGTATGCAGAGCATGAGGCATACTTCCCCCGGGGGCTGCAGGAGAAGTACACCGGGATTGCTTATATCGGCAAAGGTGGCACGGCACGGGTGTTCCGGGCAGTCAGGCGTTCCGACGGCGTAACCGTCGCAGTCAAGGTGCCGGCCGACTTCGATGAACTGACGGGGAAATCCTTTCTCCGCGAGATGCGCCTCTGGGAGACCCTCCGCCATGACCATATCATCAGGATTTTCGCCGTCAACATTCTCCCGTCGCCGTATGTCGAGATGGAATTTGCCGAACGTTCGCTTGCCGATGTGCCGCTCCCCCTTGACCCGGAGAAGGCAGCCGGTATCATCGCCGGCATTGCAGACGCGGTCGCCTGCGCACACGAAAAGGGGATTGTCCACCGTGACATCAAACCCCAGAATATTCTCTGCACGAAGGAGGGGAAGGCGAAACTGAGCGACTGGGGACTGGGAAAGCTACTTGACGGACCGGGCGGCGAGACGAGAGCAGGATTTTCGCTCGGATATGCCGCCCCGGAGCAGATCGCCCCGGCGGTCTATCCGGTCACCGACGAACGCACCGATATATTCCAGTTAGGGGTGGTGATGTACGAGCTGCTCACCGGACAAAAACCCTTTGTTGGCGACGGGCCCGGGGATCTGAGCATGGCAATTCTCCAGCACCAACCGCCACCCCCCTCATCGGTACGGGGCGATCTTGTGGCGTTCGACGGCATCATTGCGCGGTGCCTTGCAAAGGATCCGGCAGAGCGCTATCCGGATGCCGGGGCGCTTCGCGCGGCCATCGCGGCTCTTTCCTTCCCGTAAAATCCACCGATATCGGATGAAATAGAGAAAAGAAGGACGTTTACAGTGCCCTTTAATTTTTCCGCGCCGCAAGCGCAATCACTGCAAGGGTATCTCGCAATGCACTCTTTTAGTCTTGTACCTGGAAAAATACAACCTGCTGGAGGAATTTGAAAAAGCATGTGATACTAAAATAGAGATGAGTTCCAGAAGCGGTTTTAACCCTGTTTCATCAGGTATTCGTAGGCCTCCAGAGCGGCTTTCGCTCCTTCCCCCGCGGCGATGATCACCTGTTTGCTCTTTACCGACGTGACATCCCCCGCGGCAAAGACGCCGGGGGTGCTGGTGTGGCAGTTGATGTCCACCACGATCTCTCCCTGTTCGTTCTGTTCGACGAATCCGTCAAGGAAACCGGTATTCGGGGTATGCCCGATAGCAAGGAAAAGGCCGTCGACATCAAGCCGTTGCTCCTCGCCCGTATCGCGCTC
>JAAEEQ010000138.1 GCA_013415665.1 Methanomicrobiales archaeon | reverse complement strand
CACGTCGCCGGCAAGATATTCGATGCACGCCGCCGCGGCGAACTGGAGGAGGAGCTTTCCCGATGCCGGACGGCAGCGGGCAATTCTGACGGCAGTGTCGGCATCTACGGTGAACCGTTTTTATATTCGGAGAAACTGGCCCGGTTCGGGGATGGCGTCCGGCGGGACGGCTTGTTCGTACAAAAAGAGCCGAAAGACCGTTTTTCGGAATGTATCGAACAACTGGCAGGGTTTGTATTGAGGGAGAGGGGAGGATAATCCGATTCTTTTTTCCGTTGTCAGGACTGTTCATTTCGTTTTCTTCGCATTGGATCCCTCTCACTATCCGTTGAATCCGGACAGCAAATAAGATATATCCATACTTTACTGTGATCGTGGATTGCGTCGGTAAACATGTTCTAAGTTAAGCAAATCAATACTTGGTTTCTGCAAAATATCATAGCGTCCATGTATCTGAGTTTCCTGCAGTTCCGTCCCTTCTCCTGACGTTTCAAAAAGTCTCCTCGCGTCCGCCCCAAGCATGGAGGATGTCTGCCTTGTAGACGAGGGATTCCTGCAGTCCTCTCACGGCAGATGCGTGCTCATCAATATAAAGGACCATCGCACCTTTTTCATGATTCGAGCCCTTTCGTGTCTGAAATATAAAAATACAGCGCAAAATACCGCATACCCGGCATGGATTTTCGCATGAACCCTCTCGCGCCGGGCACAGATTTAAATACTTTTTACCGCTATGTTATCTCATGGCACGCCACGCCATATCGTGGCATGATTTACGGGGGAAAGCAATGAGCCGTACATTTCCAATTATCGTCGCAATCATGATGGTTGCATTACTGTGTGCCGGATGCAGTGACCAATCCGCGCAAACCACGGCACCGGATGCAATCCGGGTCGGTGTTGTCGCATCATTGACCGGGTCTGCAAGTTCGACGGGCAACGACATCTGGCAGTCTGCCGTCCTTGCTGCAGAAGAGATTAACGCAAACGGGGGCGTCTACGTCGCGGACATCGGGAAAAGCCTTCCCATCAGGGTGTTCCAGGGCGATGACGAATCCACCCGAGAAGGGGGCCAGAAAGCTGTTTCGAAGCTTATTACCCAGGATAATGTCAACCTCCTTGTCGGCGGGTTCTCGAGTGCGGTCGTCATGGCCCACCAGTCGATTGTCGCCGACTACAGCGTGCCCTATATCATCTCCGGGGCTTCCAGCACCGCGGTTTCGAGCCGGGACGACATCGACACCTCCTGCATGTTCTACCTGCGCCCCTCGTCCGACGACTCCTCGATCGTGACCACACTCTACGCGGGCAACGTGCTTCGCCCGGCAATCAACGAAAAATTCGGCTTTTCCGACGACCGGCCGCTCCGGCTTGCCATCATCTACCAGGACAGCCCGTACGGGAAAGGCCACCAGAGCGCCATTCATTCGACGATCGAAAGCAACGGCCTGAATATCGATGTCGTTTCGGAAGAGAGCTTTACGATGGGAGAGTCCGATTTCAGGACCATTCTCACGGCCGTAAAGGCGAAGCAGCCTGATGCGATCTACGCGGTCACGTTCCTCAACGAGCAGATCCCGCTGGTCCAGCAGGCGAGACGCGATGTGGGGCTCGACACGATCTTTTTGACCATCGAACCGAACGACGACCCCGACTACTACGCCGGTGTCGGCAGGTACGGCGAATACTCGCTGCTCGAGAGCCGGTTCAGCCCGTATGCGGTACCGAGCGGACCGACCGCGGCAGCGGTCACGGATTTTGTGGCCGCATTCGATGCACGGTGGGACGACTACCCCGGCATGATGGGGGCTGCGACCTACGAATCGATGTATGTCGCGGCACAGGCCATCGAGAATGCCGGGACCCTCGATAAAGCGGCGGTGCGTGACGCTCTCGACGCGATCGAGATGCCCCAGATGATCGAGGCCATGAAAAACGGGGTCATCACCTTCTCGGACGACTGCCGGGTCAGTTCGTTCGAACTTTACATGTCCCAGCTGATCTGGGACGAGACCGCCGGCGAGCCGCGGCCGAAGATCATCTGGCCCGACAGCTTAAAGGAAACGGATCTCGTCCTCCCCGACTGGTATGCGCCGGGGAGTGCATAATTCCCTTTTTAGAGAACGAATCGCCGGGGATGAAGCGTACATGGACATCGGCATTCTCATTCAGGTCGTATTCTGGGGGCTGTATGCCGGGTGCATCTACATCCTTCTTGCCACCGGCTTAAACCTCATTTTCGGCGTGATGAAGATCGTGAATTTCGCACACGGCGAATTTCTCATGGTCGGCGCCTATATTACCTTTATCTTCATTGCACTGACGGGATTCAATCCTTACGTGCTGCTGTTCGCGACGATGCCGGTCCTCATCGTTACGGGCATCATCGTCGAGCGCCTCTGTTTCCGGCCGATCCTCGGCACCGGGAAGCTGAATGAAATTTTCGTCAGCCTCGGGCTGATCTACATCTTCCAGAACACCGTGGCCCTCATCTGGACCGATGAATGGAGAATCATCCAGAGCCCCTTCGTCGATGTCACCGTCTCCCTCGGATTGCTGGAGCTGCCGCTCGACTACCTGATCATCATCATCCTCACCGTTGCCATTCTCTCGGGGCTCTACCTCTTTCTCCGGAAAACCAATCTCGGCAAGGCCATCAGGGCGACGAGCCAGAACCGCAAAGGGGCGATGCTCATGGGCATCAACGTGGAGCGGATGGACATGATCAGCTTCGGCATCGGGACGGGGCTCGCTGCCGGGGCGGGCACGCTCTGGGCGGTGAGCGGGCAGGTATTCAATCCGTACATCGGGTCCATTCCGGCGATCAAAGCGTTTGCAATCGTTATTTTGGGCGGACTCGGCAGCATCCCCGGTGCCATCGCGGGCGGGCTGCTCTACGGCATCGTCGAGAACATGGCGACGTTTACGCTCGGGGGGGCATGGAAAGATGCGATATCGTTCGTTCTCCTGATTATCGTGCTGATTATCCGGCCGACGGGGCTCTTTGGGGAGGAGGGCGAATGATCGCGCTCTTCCGGAACCGGGGGAAGGCATTCCTGATCGCAGGAGCAGCCGCTGCCGGCGTTGTCCTTCCCCTGCTACCGCTCACCAACCTCTACATCCTGACCGTCCTTATCCTGATGCTGATCTTCATCATCTACGCTTCCGCATGGAACCTGCTCACCTATTCCGGGCAGGGCTCGCTCGGCCATGCGGCGTTCTTCGGCCTCGGCGGGTACGCGTCGTCCCTGATCGCGATACAGAGCGGCCTCTCCCCCTATATTACGATCTTTCTCGGGGCGGCATTTTCCGCCCTTGTCGGGCTCCTCATCGGGCTTACGTGCGTCCGCCTGAAGGAATGGTTCCTGGCGATGGTCACCTTCGGGTTTGCCATCATCATCCAGACGGTCATCGTAAGCATGCTTGCGCCGGTGACCGGCGGGTGGGACGGCTATGCAGCACCCAAACTGATCGCGAGCTCCATCCCCCACCACCTGCTCTGGGAGTACTACTCAATCCTCGTCGTTACCATCCTTTCGCTCGCTGCCATTCACCTGATCCTGCAGTCACGCATCGGCCTTGCGCTCGCGGCAATCCGGGAGAATGAACTGGAGGCGCGGGCGGCAGGCATCGATCCCGTCAGGTTCAAGCTGCTCGCATTCACGATCAGCGCTTATATC
>JAAEEQ010000028.1 GCA_013415665.1 Methanomicrobiales archaeon | reverse complement strand
CGCATCGTCGGCTACCATTTCTGGATAGAGGATATCATCCTCGGCCGCATCAATCCGGACACGGTCAGGTTTTTCGGCTGGGAAACCTCCCATTCCGTGATGCGGGAGAATGCGCTGCTGCTGGAGCGCGAAGAAAGGGAAGGGGACGAAACCGCGGCATTCCGCGCCATCCACGAAGAGCTTGCGCCCTATAACCGCAATTTTCTTCGGCTTGGCAAATCCAACATGGCGGTCTTCGGGAGCATCCGCGGCTACCTGGTCGCTGTCTACGTGACCTTCGCCGTCTTCATCGGCCTCTGTGCGTTTCCCTTCACCTACTACGCCTACCGGACCGGTACGGCAGTCATCGCCCAGGGATCGCTTTTCAACACCCTCGGGATCGCCGTGGTCCTCTTCTCGTTCTTCGTGGTCGGGTGGGAGTTTGCGACGCTCAAGCACCTGATCTACGGCAGGTTTTCCGATGCGGCGAACCGGATCAAATGGAAGATCGTGTTCGAAGGATCCGACAGGATGCGTGACCGTCCCGGAACGGAATAAAAGAAGAGAGGGATCAGGCCTCGGCCTTCGCCGACTTCGCCTTGATCTTTTTAAGGCGGACGAGTTCGTCGCGCTCCATCTCATCGAGCCGCATCTTGATGAAGTCGCCGGCCTCTTTGAGTTCGGGGATGACCTTGAACTCCAGCGCGTTGACCCGGCGCTTGGTGCTCTCGATCTCGTCGAGCAGCCGCTTCATGGTCGTCTCGATCTCCGCCGTACGGATGATCTCCTCGACAAGCTCCTCGAACGCGGTTGCCGTCTCGTCGATGACGGAGGAGGTGCCGAGGAGGCCGTAGCCCCGCTCGTGCAGGTCTTTTTTCACCCGGGAGGCCTCGATCTCCGGCACCACGACACCCATGATATTCTTCTGCCTGACCGCAATCTCGGGGGTTTCCTGCACCGACATTGCTGCCGCCTTGACCCCGATCGCTCCTTCGAAGGTGTTCGCGATTGCGATCATCTCCGCGGCCCGCTCATACTTCTCCCCAAGCGCTCCGCGGCTGTCTTTCGCCGTTTCCAGCACCTTAAAAAATTCAAGGATCAGTCCGTCGCGCTTCATTTTGAGGATGTTGTACCCGCGCTCCGAGAGCTTGATCTTCTTTTTAAGGTTGATCAGCTCCGAACGCGTGGGTTTGACATCTTTCAGCGCCATGGACGACTACGCCCCCTGCTTGCGGTACTTCGGGTGGTACTTCCGGATCAGGTCGCGGTCGATACGCACCAGCTGTTCCTCGGGCAGCGTTGCCAGAAGCTCCCAGCCCAGGTCCAGCGACTCCTGGATCGAGCGGTCTTCGTAGTGGCCCTGCCGGACGAACTTGCCCTCGAAGAGGTCCGCAAACTCGAGGAACTGCCGGTCACGCTCGGAGAGCGCGTCCTTGCCGACGATGGCCACGAGGCCGCGGAGATCGTTGCCCTCCGCGTAGGCGGCGTAGAGCTGGTCGGAGACTTTCTTATGGTCCTCGCGGGTCATCTTGTCCCCGATACCGAGGTTCATGAGCCGTGAAAGCGACGGCAGGACGTTGATCGGCGGGTAGATGCCCTTCCGGTGCAGCTCACGCGACACAACGATCTGGCCTTCCGTGATGTACCCGGAAAGGTCGGGGATCGGGTGCGTGATGTCGTCGCCGGGCATGGTCAGGATCGAGAACTGCGTGACCGATCCCTTCTTGCCCTTGATGATGCCCGCACGCTCGTAGATCGAGGCAAGGTCGGTGTACATGTACCCCGGGTAGCCACGCCGTCCCGGCACTTCCTCACGGGCCGCACCGATCTGGCGGAGCGCCTCGCAGTAGTTGGTCATGTCGGTCAGGATGACGAGCACGTGGTACCCGAGCTCGAACGCGAGGTACTCGGCAGTCGTCAGGGCAAGGCGCGGGGTGACGATACGCTCGACCGCGGGATCGTCGGCGAGGTTGAGGAACACGACCGCGTGTTCAAGCGCACCCGTGCGCTCGAAGTCGGCCATGAACTGGTTCTCTTCCTCTTTCGTGATGCCCATCGCGGCGAAGACCACGGCGAACTCCTCGTCGCTGCCCGGCACCTTTGACTGGCGGGCGATCTGGAGCGCGATCTCGTTGTGCGGCAGGCCGGACCCCGAGAAGATGGGGAGCTTCTGGCCGCGCACGAGCGTATTGGTCGCATCGATGGTCGAAATGCCCGTCTGGATGAACTGCCGCGGGGAGGCACGGGCGTACGGGTTGATGGCGGCGCCGATAATATCGAGGCGCTTTTCCGGCACGATGTCCGGGCCGCCGTCCTTGGGCTTGCCGCCGCCGGAGAGGATGCGCCCGAGCATGTCGCGGCCGACGGGCATCTTGATCGTTTCGCCGGTGAACCGGATGCCGCTGTCCCTGCCGATACCGCGGGTATCCTCGAAGACCTGCACGACCACGATCTCGTCGCTCGTGTCCAGCACCTGGCCGCGCTTCATCGTGCCGTCCGACTGGACGATATTGACGAGCTCGCCGTAGCCGACGGGCTCGGTCTTTCCGACAAAGACCAGCGGGCCTGCGATCTGGGTGATGGTTCGGTACTCTTTCATGCTTTTACGCCTCCCTCAGCGCCTTGAATTCGGCGTCCATATTCGCGACGATCTTTTCGAGATCCGCCTTGTAGTCCTTCGTGAACTTGATCTGCGGGAGATCGTTCTTGGCTTTTAAGGCGACGATCTGCGCCGTTGCGACGCCCGCCTTCTGGGCGCCATACGCGCCGTCGGCATAGAGCCGGATGGTCTTGAGGATATCGTACTGCTTTTCCATGTTACAGTACGTGTCGACCGGGTCGAACGCGTTCTGCTGCAGGAAGATCTCGCGCAGCATGCGGGCGACCTCGATGGTGACCTGCTCCTCGTCAGGCAGCGCGTCGGAACCGACGAGCTGCACGATCTCCTGGAGCTCGGCTTCCTTCTGGAGGACTTCCATCGCCCACGCACGGATGGTGTTCCACTCCGCCGAGACGTTCTGGTCGTACCAGTCGTGGAGCGTGTCCAGGTAGAGCGAGTAGGAGTTCAGCCAGTTGATCGCCGGGAAGTGCCGGCGCTGGGAGAGTTTCGCGTCGAGCGCCCAGAACACCTTCACGATACGCAGCGTGTTCTGCGTGACCGGCTCGGAGAAGTCACCGCCCGGCGGCGAGACCGCACCGATGACCGTGACGGAGCCCGATTCGTGGTCGAGGGTCTCGACACGGCCGGCACGCTCGTAGAACTCGGAGAGGCGCGCCGCAAGGTACGCGGGGTATCCCTCTTCGCCCGGCATCTCCTCGAGACGGGACGAGATTTCACGCATGGCTTCAGCCCACCGCGAGGTGGAGTCCGCCATCAGCGAGACATCGTAGCCCATGTCGCGGAAGTACTCGGCGATGGTGATGCCGGTGTACACCGACGCTTCACGTGCCGCCACCGGCATGTTGGAGGTGTTGGCAATGAGCACCGTCCGCTCCATCAGCGGCTTGCCGGTCTTCGGGTCCTCGAGCTCGGGGAACTCGGTCAGAACCTCCGTCATCTCGTTGCCGCGTTCGCCGCAGCCGATGTAGACCACGATCTCGGCATCGGACCACTTGGCGAGCGCCTGCTGCGTCACGGTCTTGCCGCTGCCGAACGGCCCCGGAATGGCCGCGGTGCCGCCCTTGGCGATGGGGAAGAGACCGTCGAGGATACGCTGCCCCGTGATCAGGGGGATATCGGGGTTCTTCTTCTCCGTCACCGGGCGGGGGACCCGGACCGGCCACTTGTGCATCATCTGCAGCTGCGTGCCGTCCTCAAGGACGCAGACCGTCTCTTCGACGGTGAAGCTGCCTGATTTTATCTCCTTGATCCTGCCGCCCTTCACGTTCGGGGGGACCATGATCCGGTGCAGGATGTTGGTTTCCTGCACTTCGCCGATGATCGTGCCGGGACCGACTTCGTCGCCCGCTTTTTTCGTGGGGACAAAATCCCATTTCGTTTCGTGGGACAGGCCGGGTGCCGAGACACCGCGCTCGATGAAGTCGCCCATCTTGTCCATGAGGACCTCGAGCGGCCGCTGAATCCCGTCATAGATACTGGTCAGCAGCCCGGGGCCCAGCTCAACCGCAAGCGACAGCCCCGTGTTCTCCACGGGTTCGCCGGGCCTGATGCCGGAGGTGTCCTCGTAAACCTGGATGATGATATTGTCACCCTGGATCTTGATGACCTCTCCCATCAGCTGCTCGTTTCCGACCTTGACGACATCATACATATGTGCGTCAAGACCGACTGCCGTGACAACCGGCCCGGAAATCCGCTTGAGAGTTCCTTTGTTACTTCCTTTCACTTCCACAGATCAACACCCACTGATCGCTTTATTCGCTCTCTCATTGACAACCCGCCTTCCACGCCGCCGATGGCAACCACCGTCGGGCGCACCGACTCCTCAAGCGTCGTTCGGAGCCTTGGGGGGAGGCGCTCCATGTCGCTTCCCTTCAGGACGAGTATGCCGACATCGCCGTCCGCGAGGATGCTGGTGATGTACTCGACGAATTTTTCGTCCTTCTCAGCCGCATACGTGCGTTTGATGCCCGCAAGCCGGAAGCCGAGGATGAATTCGCTATTGCCAACTACTGCAATCTCCATCTTACATCACCAGATAGTCCCCGATCCGCTCGGAAGACAGGTTTGCCTCCTTGCCGCGGGCAAGTGCCCGGAGATTCTGCACTTCGAACTTCTTCTTCTCGAGATACACGAGGATCGGGCAGATCGAGACGGGGTACCGCTTGGAGAGCCGCTCCATCTCGCCGAGCATGATCCGGGTGAGCTCAATCTCGATCTCGTGGATCGAGCGCTTCTCCCGGACCGTATCGAGAAGGGCGGAAATCGATTCGAATCCCGCCTTTTTCTGAAAAGCATCGATAACATCGTCGGTATTCTCCATACCGGCAATGCGCTGCAGTTCATCGACGGAGAACGAACCGCCCGGAATCATCATATCCCGGACATCGCCATCCATCCGGCCCATCCTGAGACGGAAGAGGTTCTGGACGTTGCGGATATCGATCTCGAGCCGGATGTATTCGAGGAAGACAGGCCCGCCTTTGACGCCGGATTTGGAATCCGCAATGATGCTCCGGTAAAATTCCTTGTAGAGCTCGTTTTCCATTCGTGCGAAGGACCCGGTTTCCATCGCGGCGGAAAGCTCCCGTTCGAGAACCGGATAGAGGGATCGCCCCCGGAGAGCGTCGGCAATCCGCTCGACCGACTCTTCGGCGAGAAGGCGATCGAGCATGACCCGGTCAAGTTTTCCCGCGGGGATCAGGATCTCCTTGATCCTGCCTGCCTTCACGCCCTGGTACTTGCCGCGGAGAATCGTGAGCACGTTCTGGATATCCCACTGCCGCAGGTAACTCATGGTAAACTGGTGGAGGGCCCCGGGCGTGATCTCCAGAATCTTCTGGTACTCCTTCGCAAGGTTCCAGGAAAGGGCGACTTCCACGAGATCGATCCCGCGGAACGAAGCGCCGAGCTCATCGATTTCGGATTTGTACTCCGTCTCCTCAATGAACCGGGTGATTTCAGGCAGGCTCATGTTCAGCATCCGGAGATAATCCTCACGTGGCAGGAGCTTGGCTTTCCGCACGCGCATCCGTGTGCACACGTAGATGTAGGGGGCCGGGCCTGTACTTACTTCTGCCATACCGCGGCCTCCTCACCGGAACAGGATATCGGAAGCATCTTTCAGTCCTGATTCCCATACCTCGGAGAGGAAGGTCGGGTAGCTGAAGTCGAGCTGCAGATCCCCGTCCCTGCTCTCCGCGATGATTCCCCCGTCGATATCGACAACGGCTCCCAGTGAAAACCCGGAAAGCTCCTTGACTTTCTTGAGTGCTTCTTCGAGTGCCGCTTTGTCCCGTGCATTGCAGTAGACGACAGCGTCGGAGAGCTCCTTCGCTGCACGCCTGCAGAGTTCCACAACCGCTTTCTTATGGAAATCTTCGGGGAGACCGGCGATGCCCGCCACAGTGGCCGTATATACCTCATCAAGGAGTTCCTTCTGGACATTAAGCGCATTGCGTTTCACGACAAGGCTTGCCGCCGCCGTTTCCTGCGCGATAATCTGGGTGCCCTGACGCTCCACCTCGTCATGGACGGAAAGTTTGATGGATTCGGCTTTCTGCTGGGCCGCCGAAAGCACTGCTTTCACTTCGCTGTCCGCCTCAAGCCGGATCCTCTCCGCTTCCTTTCGCCCTTTCTCCCTGATTTCACCAACCACAGCATCCAATGCCATTGTAGGTCTCCCTAGAACAGCAGCAGGAGTGCGACGACAAGACCGAAGATGACAATCGTTTCCGGAATGACCGTAAAGAGGAGTGCAAGACCGAACATGTCCTTGTTCTCGGCGGTCGCGCCGACTGCTGCGGCACCAATGCCCATTTCCGCAATACCCGTGGCAATACCGGTCAGCCCTACCGCGAGGCCTGCGCCGATTGCCTTAAGTCCCATTGCCGATGCTTCTGCTACTTCAACTGTCATGGTTTCAACTGCCATTTTTAATCCTCCGTAAATCTTCTTTTCATGCCAAATGGATGGTATTTCAGTCCGCCACCTTTGTAGAATTTGGTGAAGAACTCAACGTAATGCAACCTGATTGAATGGAGCCCGCCTCCGAGAAGACCAAGTCCTGTGTTGAGCACATGGCCGAGCAGGAAGACCACAAGCCCCGCAATGATGATAATGACCCCCAGCGGGGAGAGGGTTTCAAGTTGTGGTTCGATCAGCATGCCGATTGCAATGAAATTCACCACCATCGCAATGGCTACCGACGACAGTCCGACTGCTACAATACGAGCATAGGACAGAAGGTGGCTGAGAATCGTGGGGAGCTCAACCACTTCGAGTACATTCTCCCGGGCGATCGCAACGACTCCCGCCACCACGAAGACCGCTCCCAGGACCGCAGTGGCATTGAAGCCGGCTGCAATCACGGGAAACGCGGTCATATCGGGCATGAGCGGGAGCGCAAAGAACGACCAGACGATAAAGAGCAGGCCCCACATCGTGGCGAGCCAGCCGGCATTGGCCATCATCACTTTGGTTGCATGGGAACCATGGTACAGTCTGCGTGCATTAGCCATGCCGAGTATCCGACCGAGCGTGATGTGGAGAATGCCTATCCATACGGACATAATCATCAGTTCTGCAACCTGAGGACCGTGACCTCCTCCATGACCGCCGATCTGGAGATGGCGGCTGAAGATAACCGGTGACCAGGGAAGTGCAAATCCGAGAAATTCGCTGTACAGGATGCCAAAGAAAATACTTGAGATGCTTGCGTTTCTGAGCGTATCAAACAGCCTTCCAGCGGCATCGCCCTTCATGATTTTCCGAAGGCCGATACTCATCGCAAGAAGCACAAGACCATAGCCGACATCCCCGAGAATCAATCCGAAAAAGACGGGGAACACGAGGGAGACCATCAGCGTCGGATCGATCTCACGATACCGTGGGCGTGCGTACACGTCCATCAGGACTTCTGTCGGGCGGGAAAACGACGGATTGTCGTACTCGACAGGAACCGCATCCCGGTCGTAATCGATCTCCGTTTCGGAAACGAATATCTTTCCGCCGGTTGCCTGCCGGAGCGCTTCGATAAGCCCGGGAACGTCTTCCGACGGCACCCAGCCTTCGGCGACAAACGCTTCATCCGTGGTGGCGAATCGCAGCGGTACCTCCGTCTGCTCAACCTCTGCCGTGAGGAGTTCGTCACATGCCACCAGGAATGCCGAATGCGCTTCTTTCTGTGCCGCAAGGCGGCCCGAAAGCTTATCGATTTCAGCGGTCAGCCGTGTGATCTCCGTCGTGTACCAGGCAATCCGGTCGGCGGGATGCCCCGTCTCTTCCGGTATCGCCACCGCCTGGAAACGAGCGTCGAGAAGCGTGCGCTCCACGTCGTCTTTCGCCTCCAGCGGCACGATTGCAACGAGGAAATTGCCGGGAACCTTGTCGGTAAAGAACTTCTCGTGCGGGACGCTCAGCGCCACATCCGCCGGGATATGGCCGGCGAATACGTAAAAGCGTTCATATCCCCGATAGAGTTCCATCGGGAGCGGCGCTGCGGCAAAGGGCTCGAGATCGTGGATCTTCTGCCCGTACTCCCGGAGAGTCGTGTCGAGCTTCGTCTTCTCCGCGTTGAGGCTCTGGATTTCCTTTTCAATCCCCGGGAGCTCGTTGTCGATACGCGAACGAAGCGTGCCCGCGGGGACACGTGCTGCGGGTTCGATACTGGCTGCATCGATGCCCGCCGAGCTCGCAACCGAGCGTACGCGAAGGACTTCACTCGAAACGGATGCTGCCCCGGAGAGCGGCATGCCGATCTTGAAACCCTCGTAGGCTTCCTCTTTCTGGTCGACAAAATCTTCGATATGGAAGATGTTGCGACGGTACAACTCACGGATCACAGGCTGCAGCTGTTCCTTTGAGGCGGCTATCAATAACCGGCTCATCGGTCGAGCATTAAACATTCAGTTGCCCCTTGAACCGTTCAACAAGTACATCAGCCGCCTTGCTGACACGGGCCTGTGCCCCGGATCGCATTGCGGCTGTAGCCTGCTCACCCTTCACAAGGGTCTCTTCATGCCTTTGCGCTGCTTCGCTTCGGATATCAGAAAGGCGTTTTTTCCGGTATTCCTCGGCATCCAGCTTCGCTTTCTGGACGAGGTGGTCCGCCTCCTGCTCCGCGCTTGCTATGCTCTTTTTCCTGTCCTCCTCAGCAGCGCTGATTGTTGTTTTGTACTCTTCTTCTGCCTTTTTGATGCTTGTCAGGACCTCAGTCTTCATCCAACCCTCCTCTCACGGCAATACAATAACTCATGAAGAGGATGGTTAATATGTGTTGTTATTTTTGATACTGCGACCCTCTGCGTCCAGATGACGAAGATTTATTTCCTCTGGAAGACCCCTGACTTCAACTCCGCCGGAAATGCCCAGAATGCGGACTCCGGCGAGTTCCTCCGAGGTGCAGATGAGGTGCTGTTCGGGATGGGTGCCACGCTGGATTGCGCATGCACCCTCAACGGAGGGGCCTGCGGAGACGACCATGGAAAGGTGCCGGGATCCCGGGTGCCCCCGCGGCAGGACGACCAGCGGCATATGGTAGGTACGCACCATGTTCATGAGCAGCACGGCCTGGGCGAGGGGCCCGCCTTCCGGGGCCGAGACGACGACAATGTCCTCCGCACCCATGGGCTGCTCGATCTCGGCATGGGTGGTTTCAAGGTACAGGGTGAACTGCCGGGTGGCTTTTCCTACCAGCAGAAAAGAGCGCTGCCCTTCGATTAAAAGAAGATCGTTAAAGAGGGGGAGATTCATAGAGCGACGACATCATCTGAATAGCAGACGGGGCATTCGGGTTTTTTGCTCGTGAACTGCGTTTCGCAATCGTTGCAGCGGTATTTCCGTGGACCCTTCCCTTTCATCTCCATTTCCAGATTCTGTTCGTCTTCTTCAACCTCCAGGGCTGGAGGACCGCCAACCGTACACATCGCGATATCACCACCCTGTATCTGGGGTCAGTCATTAAAATGCTTTCTGCATGGGATTTTCCAGCCGCAAAAGAAGGGAGCACGATGCTCCTGCCGGCCTGGAAGCGTGCCCCGAAAGGCCCTGAGAGAATGGTATGCGGGGTCAGATAAACACGGCAAAGCCGATGAGCGCCACCAGCATCATGACGGCGGCATGCTTGACTCCCGCCCGGACGGAGCCTTCACCCATCTGACCGGCGATGATGCCGGAGAAGAACGCCTGCAGGATGCAGGTATGGAAGAGAATCTGCCGGATGGCATAGACCGGGACCGCGGACAGCCCGATGCCGGTGCCCGCGGCTGCGGTCCCGCCGGCAGAGAGCCCCTCGAGAAGCGTTAAGAACCGGATGTCGATGATGATGATGACGAAAACAAAGACGAGGAACGCGAGGTAGATGATGGCGGTATAGACCACCATCTCCGAAAGGCGGTCCCGCTTTAACGCCATGTTCATCTTCGCATCGCCTGCCGCGATCGCGAGCACATCCCCGATATTCCCGCTCATCCGGGTGGCACGGGTGATCAGCGTGACGGTGCGGGCGATCGCCAGGGTATGCACCCGTTCCTCGAACCTGACCAGGGCATCGGCAACCGTCGCCCCCCAGTCGATATCCCGCTGTATCCGGCGTATTTCGGTGCTGATAACCCCGAGATTGCTCCGTACCAGCACCTCGATCGACTGGGCAAGGGTCAGCCCCACCCGGTTCATGCTGCCCAGCCGGTCGAGGAAGTCAGGGATGCCTGCCTCGATCCCCGCTGCCCTCCGGCTGGCAAGCCCGGAAAAGAATGCATACGGCGCAAGGATGAAGAGTGCGGCGATTACCAGATGATCGTCGATGATGCCGACGGCATAGTCCCCGTACCCTCCTGCCAGAACCGAATAAACGGTCATTGCGGTATAGGCGAGGGCACACGGCACGGTGACGGCGAAGGTACGTGCAGGCGAGAGCACAAACGACCCGAAAGGATTTTTCAGCACCGCAAATAGCCGTTTCTGCCGGTCATAAGCCTTCAGCCGGCCGGTGTTTGCGTCGTCGGCATCGGCCGCCCGGAGGGGGACGGCCGCAAACACCGCAAGTTCCGTCATGCTGCGGTACCGGGACGGCCGCTCCTCCCGGATGCCGAGAAACCAGACGATCAGGATAAAGATGAGCGAGCCTGCCGGGATGAACGCATAGCCGACGAGAGAAAGCTGAAAGACCGCGTTGCTCCCGAGCATGCCGAGCACCACCATGACGATGATGAGAAAGAGCGGCCCGGCGACGAACACCGTCACGTAGGACTCGGCGACCAGCTGGAGGGTCGTCAGGTACTGCCGCTGGTCGAAGCGTGCCGTATCCTGGTACAGGCGGATGCGGGATGCGAGGAATGCAGACACGTCGCCCCCGCTCTCGATGACGGCAAGCAGGTCCTCGAGAAAGTCTTTCAGTTTCTCCGATGGCGTCGTGTTGCGCAGCGATCGGATGGCGGTGATAAGGTCGTCGCCGAAATATTCCGTGTCCCGGACAATCCTCTTAAACTCACGCGCAATTTCCCCATATATTTCGGGATGGGAGGCAAGCGAGCGGATAATATCGGGCAGTTCCGCACCGCCCTGCCGCATTGCGTACATATAGGCGACGGCATGGTGCATCGTCAGGGTGATCTTTCCGCTGCGCAAACGTGCGCGAACTGCGGGATACGCCCATGCCGCCCGCCATCCCGCCCAGGTACCGATCAGCAGGAAGAGGAGGGCCACCAGCAGGCGGATGGCGGTGCTGGAAAGCCCGGCCGCATCAACGGCGGGCGGCCTGATGCTGAACACATTGTAGATATGAAGCGACAGCTCGGGCAGCCAGAGGTATCCGGCAGCCAGAAATCCGGCAACGCCTGCAGCAACCCCCGCACCTGCGGCGAAGACGGCGCAGCGGCGGAGGTACCGCCCGGGCGTGATTCCCGCCTGCGCCTGGACCAGTGCCCGGCGCAGCTCACCGAGGCGTGCCGGGTCCCACGCCACCCATTCCCCAAACACTGCCGGAAGTGCCATCACAGTACCTGTGAAAGATTGTCCCGGACGGCCAGCACCCGGCCGGGATCGACGGCATACGCCTGAAAAATATGCGAGACCTGCCGGTAATCCGTCACCTTCTGCTCCCGCATCGCTGCAAGGACCTCACGCCGCCGCCCGATTTCGGTTTCCATCTCTTCCCGGCTCCACCCGCGGCGCTCCCGGATCATGGCATAGATCCGGGACCGCCCCGAGAACGAAAAGGCATCGGCCGCCGGGTCATAGGCAAAGACCGTATTGACCCTGAGATTACCGCTCGCGGGATCGATGCCCTCCACTTCGACCACCTCGAGGCACCGGCGCACCCGCTCGCCGCCGCGGTGTATCAGTGCCTGCACGGCGATCACGTCAAGCGCCTGCACCATGGTGCGGGGCACGGAGAGGGGCGGATTTTCCAGCCGGTGGATTGCTGCATCGACATCGCCCGCGTGCATCGTGGAAAACGTGGTATGGCCGGTGTTCATCGCCTGGAACAGCGTCTGCGCCTCCTTGCCCCTGACTTCGCCGACGATGATGTATTCGGGGCGCTGGCGCATCGCCGCCCGCAGCAGTTCGAACATGTCGATGGCGGACCTGGTGCCCTCGGCAACGGACTCGCGGGTGACACTGGCGATCCAGTTTTCATGAAAGAGCGTGATTTCCCGCGTGTCCTCGATGGAGACCACCTTTGCAAGCGGAGGGATGAACTGCGAGACCGCATTGAGCGACGTCGTTTTACCCGATGCGGTCCCCCCGATAAAGAGCAGGTTTTTGTTCTGCTCGATGGCAAGCCAGAAATAAACAAGGGCATCAAGGGGAAACGTGCCGCGTTCGAGGAGTTCGACGGGGGAGAAGGGCTCCTCGCGGAATTTCCGGATGGTAAACGACGTGCCCCGGGTCGTGACTTCCGTCCCGAGGGTCAGTTGCAGCCGCGACCCGTCGGGCAGCGTCGCGTCCAGCATCGGGGATGCAATCGATATGTGCCGGCCGGACCGCTGGGCCAGCGATACGGCGAGGGACCCGAGCGACGATTCCGAAAAGCTGATATTGGTCTTGATGTTGCGCCAGGTGCGGTGGTAGAGAAAGAGGGGGATGCCGGAGCCGTCGCAGGAGATGTCCTCGATCTGCGGGTCCCGCATCAGCGCGTCAATCCGCGACCACCCGAGAAAATTCCGAAAGAGATAATATTCCAGCCGGAAGCGGGCGGTGTCGGAAAGCGCAATCCCGTACTCCGCAACAAGGGCCGCCATGCGCTCGAGGAGCACGGTGCGGCGGTCGCGCAGCGCATCACTGTCGTCAAGGACGAGCACATCGCGCAGGTCGGCGTAGATGCGCTCCAAAAGGTCGCGTTCGAACGCGGAGAGCGACGGCTCGAAGAGGAGGTATTCATGCTGGCCGACGGCCCGGTTCAGCGCGATGATCACCAGCGCCTGCCCGGGAACGACCCAGTACGATGCAACCTCCGAATACCCCGGCGGCACCTCCGCCGCCGCTAGCGGCCCGTGCACCGCCGGGTCATACGCCACCCGTGCCGGCAGGAGGGGCGGGCGGC
>JAAEEQ010000137.1 GCA_013415665.1 Methanomicrobiales archaeon | reverse complement strand
AAGGACCTTGGGAGCCTGAAATGGTTTGACAATATAGCCTTTGGCGCCGGTTTTGATCGCGAGTTTCACCATCTGCTCCTGGCCGACGGCCGTGCACATGATCACTTTTGCCGTCGGATCGGCGGTTTTGATCGCTTTTAAGGCCTCAATCCCGTTCATCTTGGGCATGACGACATCCATCGTGACCAGGTCCGGTTTGAGTTTGGCGTACAGTTCCACGGCCTGTTCCCCGTTTTCTGCTTCGCCGACGATGTCGTGACCGCCGGAAAAAAGGATGTTTTTCAGGAGGGTCCGCATGAACATCGTATCGTCTACGATCAATACTTTACCCATGACTCATCACATGATCAATATAGTATTTATAATTGATAAACTTTATTGATTATCATTATTGATAACCACTATTGCTGGGGCGGCTTCACCGCGTCGGTAACATACCGGACACCCTTCGTCGTCAGCTGCACCTCCCGGCGGGTGCGGACGACTTCGACGATGCCGAGTTTTAAAAGTCCGTCAAAGGTTTTTTCGAGTTCGTCGGGTTTTATGCCGAGCATCTTTTCAATGGCCGTTGAATCCATTCCCGAATAGACAAGCATGGCAACCTGCGCCGCGACGGCATCGAGTTCGTCGCCGCCCATGTCCATATCCTTTGTCGCATCGCGGAGGAAATTGTAGAGCACTTCAAGCGTCGTCGGGGGGCAGAGGACGAAACTGGTCACGACCTCGCCGTGTTCGACGTAATCGATCTTGACGACCTCCATGGCCTTCCCGTTGACATCGCGGGACGTGCGCTCGATATTGGACACGTCGAGGAGCGGGATGCAGATCTGCTTTTGCTGGCTGACGAACCAGATCCCGCTTTTCAAAACGGCAATCGCACCCTTCTCCCATGCCGCATTCTGGGCCAGCACGCCGCCCCGGATCGCCGGTGACATGAAATACGCCATGAGCCGGTAGGCGTTGCAGGACATGATGACCAGCCGTTTGAGTGCGGCAAGCACCTGCGGGACCGAGGCAAGGCGGATGGTACCCGCCTGCGGGCCGGAGACTTCAATCGTCAGCGTATTTTTCTTTTCCTCGAGATCGACAATGGATTTCAGCCTGATCTCCCGGTTGAGCGGATCGCGGATGACGATGCGGTCCTCTCCGATGCCCACCTTCACCGCAATCCATGATCCGTTATGCTCGATTTTTGCGGGTACGTCCTTCATTGCTTGCTCACCGATGCGGGGGTTCCTTTTTTGCCGGACTCGGCAATTCGGTTATCAAAATACGACTTTACTGCTTCGAGTTCCGTCTCGAGCTCCTCGGCCGTCACCGGCACGTCGGCAAGATCGCGCAGGAGGCTGGGATCGGCTTTCGATTTTAACGCCCGCGAATCGGCCTTCAGCTGGCTCATGAGGTCGAGGTCGCCGTCGGCCGCCCCGAACGATCCGATCTCGTCATGCACGACGACAATCGGCTCTTCCGCAGGCACTTCTTTTACGGGCGCTTTTTCGGCCACCACTTCGGGTGGTGAGATGACCTCATCGGGCGCATCGTCGAATGCCTCTTCAACTTCGATATCGGCAAGATCGATCCCGTCAAGGCCGGAAAAACTTCCCTCCAGATCCGAAAGCGGGGAAATGCCGTCCGTATCGGATATTGCCGAGAGCGAGATCTCCCCTTCGGCCGTGTCCGGAATAGCGGGGAGGTCGCCGGGCATCCCGTCCATCGGGATATCGGGCCCCCCTTCCGGCATGCCCCCGGTTTGGGGCTCGTCGGTGATCTCAGGCATGTCGAAATCGAGGGATATATCCGCATCGAAACCCGGTCCGGCATCCTCTTCGGCCGCAGACAGAATGTCGTTGACCGCAAGGGCATCCAGCTCATCGAGCTCCATGCCCGGCTGCGCAGCCGGCAGGCCGCCTCCGTCAGCCCCCTCCTCGTCGAGTTCAAAATCGAAATCGTCGAATCCCGGGAACTCGTCCTCCGAAACGGGCTCGGCAACGGTTTTGTCCAGCATCTCGTCTATCTTCTGGATATCGGAAGGCTCTCCGGATTTTTTACGGAACACGGACATCAGCACGGCGGCGGTTGTGGCTGCTGCCGTTTTCAGTTTCCCGGCAAGCGGGGCGAGGGCGGCCATCCTGTCGGCCGCCGCTTCCGGTTTTTTCGGTGCCGCCGGGGCAGGCGAAGCCCCTTTCTGCTCAGGGCTTTTCGTTCCTTTGCGGGAAAACAGGGCCGGCAGCCGGATTGCCGGGAGCCTGATCCGTGAGCGGAGCGAACCGGCGGCATCTTTCTTTGCCGCTGTAGCCCCCCCTGCGGGCGATTCCGGTGCCGGGGATTTCTGCTGCTCATCGCCCCCTTTGATGTTGCCGAGGAGCACTACAAGGAGCATTCCCGTCGCCGTCGTCCCCAGAAGAACCAGTTCGAGCGGAGCATCGAGAAGGACAAGAATCGAACCTACCAGTACGGTTGCGACGAGCAGGATTGTTCTTTTGCGCGAGGCATTCATTCTAGACAGCTCCAAAGACCGGAATCTGGAAGAACAGGTCCACGACAAACGGTGTGACGATATATACTATCCCCGTCAGCCCAAATAAAAGGCTTCCAAAGAAGTAATACATGTACCGGTCCCCTCCCTTGACAATCTTTGCCGCAAGGAGGTTCGAGACCGTAATCAGCATCAGCACGGTGACCACGTAGGCACCCATTTTGGCCTCGGGAAAGTTGGTGAAGACACCGATCGACGTCATCATCCCGGATCCGACCGAACCGGTGCTTGAACTCATTGCGGCCTGTGTTTCCCCGAAGGAGTTCATGACGTTCGTGATCGCCCGGGACATGCTGATGAGGATCTGGTAGAGGAACATGAAGATGGAGACCATGGCGACATGCATCGGGACCAGGAGGACGATAAACCCGGTGGCAAGCATCTCGCGTTTCTTCCGAAGCAGCACCATCTCCAGCATCGACGAACTGACGATTTTTCCGATCTCCGCAGGAGCGCCGCCGAGCGAGATCGAATCGCGGAAGATGTTGAGGAATTTATAGATCAGGTTGCTGCCGCACTCGCGGATAAAGCGCTGCCAGACCATCGCGTCGTCGAGGCCGAGGTTGAGTTTCGAATAGACCGCATCGATGAACGGGCCGAGTACTTCAAGCGATTTTCTGTCGACTTCCGACATCGCATAGGTGGTGGTCAGCCCCTTGCCCCCCATGATCGATCCTAAGCCCCGGATGAAGACCGAGAAATCCTCGTCCCGTGCAACGATATTCATGTCGTCCTTCATTGCTATGATGCCCATCGGAGCAAGCAGGAGGCTGACAAAGACCGCAATCAGGCCGAAATTGATGCCCGCAAGGAGGAGCAGGAGGGTCGATATCACCGCCACCGGCAGGATGACCCGCTCCATCCGCCGTATCATCCCCTGTTCGTAGGATCCGCCGTCGTTCAGGCCGTGGGTCTTCTGGTCGTCGGGAATTGCGCGGTACATCGTGATGATGCCCATCGCCGAGATGAACAGCAGGATAAAGTAACTCATATTCAGCGTCGAATCAAGCTCGGTGGGGGAATAAATGGCCACCGAAACCATGATGATGATGCCGACGATCGTGGCCGAGAGCATCATCGCGATATAGGCATCGCCCCATTTTTTGAGCATCTCGATGCCCTGCTCGAAGTTGTTGCGGTAGACGCTCCGCACGGTCGAGAGTTCGAGGCGCAGGAACTCA
>JAAEEQ010000001.1 GCA_013415665.1 Methanomicrobiales archaeon | reverse complement strand
GATCTTCGGCACTGCCATGGCCGGGCGTTCACGCGGTGTTATCCTCAATATCTCCTCGGATCTCGGCATTATTGCACCGGACCAGCGGATTTACCGTAAAGAAGGTGTTCCCGAATCCTGCCAACCGGTCAAGCCGGTGACCTATTCGGTCATCAAGCACGGGCTCATCGGCCTGACAAAATACTGCGCCACCTACTGGGCGGCGGCGGGCGTCCGCGCCAATGCGCTCTGCCCGGGCGGCGTGTACCGTGACCAGCCGGAAGAATTCGTGCATAAACTCTCGGAATTAATCCCGCTCGGCAGGATGGCGCGGCAGGGGGAGTATAAGGCGGCGGTTCTCTTCCTGGTCTCGGATGCCTCATCCTACATGACCGGCAGCACGGTCATCATCGACGGCGGACGAACCTGCTGGTAGAGCGGGCAAAAAAAGGATATTCCGTTATTTTTTGAAGGAGTAGGGCGAGGGGGCACGGTAATCCTCTTTCCGGGATTTGCCGTAGGCCTTTATCTGTGCAATGATATCCACGCCAACGTTCTCACCCCACCGACGAAGCAGCGTTCGCGTGATCTCCCCCATGGATCCGCTGCCGATATCCGTGCTGTTGATCTGGGTTGCCGGCATGATGCAGAACGGGGTTCCGGTAAAGAACGCCTCGTCGGCCGTCATCACGTCATAGAGTTCGAGGTTTTGCTCACGGCAGGGAATGCCGAGTGCGGGGGCGAGCTCCTCGATGATGTACTGCCTGCTGATCCCCCGCAGGATATTGCGGGGCTCCGGCGTGTACAGCGCCCCGTCTTTGACGATGAAGAAATTGTCCCCGGTGCCTTCGGCGACGAAACCGTCCGGATCGAGCAGCAGCGCCCAGTTGTTCGACCCGCTGTAGTTCGACACCTCGATGTTCGCCATGAGGTAATGCAGCCTGCTCCTGTTTTTCACCTTGGGCTCGAGCAGCCAGGCAGGGATTGCCCGCTGGGAGGGAATGACGGCATTGATCCCGGTGTCGTAATACTCCGCCATGGACGAGACCGTCCACCGGAGGGGAAAATCGGCGATAATGACATTCGTCCCTTTCTCTACCCCGACGACGTCCTGGTAGATGGAGAGCAGGCCGCGGGACACGTTGATCATCACCCGGTGCTCGTCATCGTCGGCGAAGAGCGGATCGTTGATCTCGATTGTTTTGTAGACGTTCTCTTCCATCTCGTCGATCGTCATCTCGATGGGGATGTGGACGTATTTTATGGAGGCATAGAGCCGTTCCAGATGCTCGCGCAGCTTGAACTGCTCCTTGTTAAAGGACCGGGTCATCTCAAAGACCATATCCCCGAACATCAGGGCGGAATCGTAAATCGAGATGCGGGCCTGTGATTCGGGAACAAAGGCCCCGTTGAAGAATACCTGTCGTTCGATGCCGGACATTGCCATCCCACATTACACGGTGAAATACCGCAGTTTTTTTGCAACAGCCGCTTCCCGTTCGGAGACGGTCTTTTCCCCGGCCCCCATGATAACCGGTATCCGGCGGATGGCGCTGACCATCGCTTCAAGATCACCGGCCTCCAGCGAAGCAGCCTGATCGCTGCCGTACATGGTCCGATCGAGCGTGATATGCCGCTCGATGACCGCCGCACCCCGCGATACGGCGACGATGGATGCCAGAATATCGGCCTCGTGCCCGCTGTAGCCGATTTCGCAGCCATAGCGCTCGCGAAGAGTGTCCATCACCGCGAGATTGATCTCGGCATCCCCGGAAGGATAGGTCGAGACGCAGTGAAGCAGGGAGTACGGGCACTGGGCTTTTTCGAAAACCGCAACGGCGCGATCGATATCATCGAGCGAGCTCATGCCCGTTGAGATGAAAGTATGGCGCCGTTCCCGTGCGACAACCTCGAGGAACGCGATATTGGTGAGCATCGCCGAGGCAACCTTGTTATACTGCAGATGGTATTTTGCGAGGAACCGCTGGCTTTCCTCGTCCCACGCCGACGCAAACCAGATGATTCCCTTTTCCCGGCAGTACCGGTCGATTTCATCGTACCCGGCCTCGCCGAACTCGAGCCCTTCCTTCTGTTCGCGCTGGGTCGTCCCCCACGGGCTCTCCCGGGGTGCGCTGAGCGTTTCCGGGGTATACACGACATCGATCGTCCTCTTCTGGAATTTGACCGCATCGCAGCCGGCAGCGACGGCCATGTCGATTAACCGTTTTGCAATCCCGATATCCCCGTTATGGTTGATGCCGATCTCGGCAATGATAAAAACACCCATTTTCTTCACCTTACTTTCTCTCTACAAGCATATCAATAAATTCCCGGACGGCACCGCATCCGCCGTTTTTCCGCAGGATTACGTCCGCTTCGTCGAGCACCAGCCGGTGCGCATCGGCAACCGCGACACCGAGCCCGCACCGCCGCATGCATTCGAGGTCATTCACATCGTTGCCGATGTAGGCGATCTCCGACAGGGCGATGCCCCGCTCGCGGGCCAGGGTCTCGAGGACCGGCACCTTGTCATCAATGCCGTGGCAGCATGAAATCCGCATTTTATCGCACCGCGCCTGCACAACGGCGTTCTTCTCCTTGGATATCACGACGGTTTCGATACCCGCCTCCCGGCGCAGGAGTTCGATGCCGAGGCTGTCGCTCCGGTTGCACGCCACCATTTCCCTGCCGTCCTGATCCACGTACACGCGGTTGTCGGTGAGCACCCCGTCGAAATCGCAGACCAGCAGGCGGATGCGTGCGATGGCCTGCGCCGTATTATCGTGCAAAGAGCGATTCCTCCACCAGTTCGCAGATGATGTGTGCTATCACGATATGCGCTTCCTGAACTCTCGGTGTTTCGCGCGAGGGCACCGAAATGGTATAGTCGGTGACACCCGGAATGCCGGTTACGGCAGAGCCGGTCAGCAGAACCGTTGTTGCGCCAAGCTCCTTTGCAGCCGACAGGCCGTTGACGACGGAGGGGGATGTGCCGCTCGTGCTGATCCCGACAACGACATCGCCTGCCGATACGAACGATTCGACCTGCCGGGAGAAGATACGGTCGAACGACACATCATTGCCGATGGCCGTCAGCACGGATGTGTCGGTGGTGAGTGCTGCAGCGGGCAGCCCTTTGCGCATCATTTTCAGTTTGTTGACGAATTCGGCTGCAATATGCTGCGCGTCGGCCGCCGAGCCCCCGCACCCGAACAGGTAGACCCGGTTGCCGCCCTCGAACGAGCCGGCAATGCAGCCGGCAACGGCCGCTATCGCATCGACCAGCCGTTCATCAGCGGCGACGGCGCCGAGAACGGAAAGGTGCTCCCGAAATGCGGAAGTAATGCCCTCCCGCATGGGCTTATCGCCCCCCGTCCTGCATGCGCTGCCAGTCGGCAAGGAATTTTTCGAGCCCTGCGTCCGACAGCGGATGGCGGTAGAGCTGCGCGAGCACGTTCGGGGGGATGGTGGCAACCTGCGATCCCGCTTTGAGGGCCCGGAGGACGTGCATCGGGTGGCGGATGCTCGCCGTTAGCACCTTTGTGGGGAAATCGTAGTTCTTCATGACCGTGACGGCATCCTCCACAACCTGCATGCCGTCATGGCCGATGTCGTCGAGGCGCCCGACAAAGATGCTCGCGTAGGAGGCGCCGGCCTTCGCTGCAAGAAATGCCTGGTTCGCGGAGAAGATCAGGGTGACATTCACGGGAATGCCCTCTGCCTGCAGCCGGCGCGTTGCCGCGAGGCCCGCCTCCGTCATCGGCAGTTTGATCACGATATTCGGGGACAACCCGGCAAGGGCCCTTCCTTCCTCGACCATCTCGTCTGCCGTATGGCTCACCGCCTCGACGCTGATCGGCCCGGGGATTTCAGCGGCAATTTCGTTGATCAGGTCATTAAACGAAAAGCGGCCGCCCTGTGCGGCAACCAGCGAAGGGTTGGTGGTGACGCCGTCGATCACGCTCGCGTACTTCCGAATCTCATCAATATCAGCCGTGTCCAGAAAAATCTCCATTTCCTTCACCTCTCCCGAACCAGGTTTTTCACGACCCCGGCGACGTGGGCCGGGGTTAAGTTGAATTTTTCGAAGAGCTCGTCGACCCTGCCCGAGCAGCCGAAGCGATCCTCGACGCCGATGATCCTCATCGGGACCGGGCAGTCCTGGACGAGGCATTCCGCAACGGCACTCCCGAGGCCGCCGATGACGTTGTGCTCTTCGAGGGTCACGATTGCCGGCGTTTTTTTCGCAATCGAACAGATGGCATCCCGCGCGAGCGGCTTGATGGTGTGGACGTTCACCACGCCCGCGGAGATGCCGTCTTCAGCGAGGCATTCCGCAGCTTTCAGGGCTTTTCTGATCATGTTGCCGGTCGAGAGGATCGTCACGTCGTCGCCCTCCCGGAGGACGGGGTAGGACTTCGGATCGAACCGGTACCCCGCGGCATCGAAGAGATGCGGCGACCGCCTGCGGGAGAGGCGGATATAGACGGGGCCCTGATAGGCTGCGGCGTACTGCACCACGGCCCGGGTTTCGACGGGATCGGCGGGCACTATCACCTGCATGTTGGGAATCGCACGCATGATGGCGATATCCTCCAGTGCCTGGTGCGTTGCGCCGTCGCCGCCGAGGCTCAGCCCCGCATGGGTGCAGACGATATTGACGTTGATCGAGTCCATCGCGATGGTGTTTCGTATCTGCTCCCATCCGCGCCCGCAGCCGAAGATCGAAAACGTGCTTACGAACGGGATTTTCCCGGAAAGGGCAAGGCCGGCTGCGATATCGAGAAGGTTCTGTTCCGCGATCCCCACGTCGATGAACCGCTCGGGAAAGCGCTCGGCAAAAATCGATGTTTTTGTCGATGTGGAGAGGTCGGCGTCCAGAACCACCACGTCCGGATTGGTGCTGCCGAGTTCGACGAGGGCACGCCCGTATGCCTCGCGGTTGTGCGAGCAGACATTGAGGTCGTACATCAGTGCCGCACCTCCAGAGCATGCAGTGCTCCCGCAAGTTCGTCGGCCGAGAGCGGTTTTGAATGGTACTCGAGATTGCCCTCGATGAACGGGACACCGTGCCCTTTCATCGTATGCGCGAGGATCAGGTGGGGCATTCCTTTTCGGGCTCGTGCTCCGGCCAACGCATCCTGGAGCGAGCCGAAATCATGGCCCCGGGCCTCCGTGACGCTCCACCCGAATGCTTCCCATTTTGCCCGCAGATCGCCCAGTGACATGATCTCGTCGAGTGTCCCCGTCGACTGGAGCGCATTGTAATCCACGATGACCACCAGATTGTCGCACTTGAAATGCGCCGCCGCCATCGCCGCTTCCCAGACCTGCCCCTCCTGGCACTCCCCGTCCCCGAGCAGGACAAAAACACGCCAGTCCGCCCCGTCGAGTTGCGCTGCAAGGGCGATGCCGACGGCGGTGGAGATGCCCTGCCCGAGCGATCCGGAGGAGGCATCAAGCCCGGGAAGGCCGTAGCTTTTCACCGGATGCCCCTGCAGCCGGCTTCCCACCTGCCGGAGCGTCATCAGTTCGGGAACGGGAAAATAGCCGCGCTCCGCCAGCACGGCATACAGCGCCGGTGCGGCATGGCCTTTGCCGAGCACGAAGCGGTCCCGCCCCGGCCATGCAGGATCGTCGGGCCGGACCTGCATCTCCTGAAAATAAAGCGCCGCAAGGATTTCCACGCAGCTGAACGAGCTCATGTAATGTCCCGATCCTGCCCGGGCAGTCATTTCCAGGATATGACGCCGGAGACGGGTTGCTATTTCGTTTAGATTGTCATAATTTCCGGATTCCATGCAGCATTATCCCCTGTTATCTATTTCTGCAATTGTATATATGGTATCGCACACGAAGCGGCGCTTCAGGCAATCGGCATACGCATTATTCAGTTCCGGGGTGAAGAGATCGTTAAAATGCCCCTGCCCCCCGGGCTTTCCGGAAAGCATCCAGCAGAGATGGTTGGAGAGATCGTAGCGCTGGAGGGGGAACACCTCCCCCCGCATTCCCGCACATGCCAGCACCCGGGCAAGCGTCCGGTGCGAAAAATAGTAGGAATGGGCCGGCTGCCAGTAGAAATCGAGGTAAGCCGGCACATGATAGACCGAGACCAGTGCGTCCTCGACGTTGGGGACCTCGATGATGAGTTTTCCCCCGGGCGCAAGCAGGCCTTTTACCTGCCGCAGAAATCCGACGGGATCGCGAATATGCTCGAGCACGTGGAACATGAAAATCCTGTCGAACGTACGGGAAGCAAGCGTGTCAATGGAGGGGTACACCTCCATGCCGGCGTTCCGGGCGTATTCCGCACACCTGACGTCGGGATCCACCCCGGTCACGGATCCGACCTGCGAGCGGATCGCATGCAGAAAATACCCGGCGGAACAGCCGATCTCAAGGACGTCATGCTCCGGATCCAGCAGGCCGAGGAACCGCCCGGCTCGTTCCTGCGCCTCGGGAAGGCTGCTGGCGAACGCACCCGCGGGATCCGCATCCTCGTACAGGGAGCGGTACTCCCCCGCATAGAAATGCTCTTCCTCCTGTGGCGTCGGCAAGGGCCGGAGTGCAACGAGCCCGCAGTCAGCGCACTGGTACGGCTGCGTTGCGGTCCCGTAGCGGACACGATCATGCACCTGCACAAACCGCGTGCCGCCGCACAGTATGCACCGGGGGGGAGAGGGGCTGTCCTTGGTCATTCGTACTCTGTTGGCGGTTCGATAACTTAGTGCTTTTTTCAGCGCACCCGGCCAGCCGCGTTTCCCCGGTTGTCAAAAAACATCCGCAGCCAGAGTTCGGTGCACACGATCCGCCAGATTTCGAAGGAATACGGCATCCTGCCCGCCGCATACTCCTCAAAACCGCGGCGCACCGCCTCCGGGTTCCAGTACGGCCGCGAACCGAACGATGATGACGACAGGACAGAGCCGATGAACTCCCTCAGTTCACGGCGCATCCACTCATCCTCGGGTGTCGCGAACCCGATTTTGTCCATCCGGCACCGGACTTTCTCCGGGATCACGCCCCTGACAGCCTTCCTGAGTATATACTTCGTCACACCGTGCCGGATCTTCTGGTCGAGCGGCAGCGAAGCGAAAAATTCGACCAGCCGCCAGTCAAGGAACGGCACCCGCGCCTCGACGGAGAACGCCATCGAGTTCCGGTCCTCGTAGTGCAGGAGTGCGGGAAGGTTCGTGCTCGCTATCTCCGCCGCCAGCACCTGATCGAGGGGTCCCGCGTACCGGTCGATTGCGGGGTACTCGCCCGAAAGCAGGGAGCGCCGCCCTGAACGGATGCGCAGCTGGCGCCAGGCGGCAAGCAGGAACCGCCAGTGCCGGTAGAGTGCCCATCCCCCTTCCCCGACAGCCCGGAGCGGGTGCCGCTTCAGGCTCCGGATGTACGGGACGAGATACGCGAGATACCCGCCGAGCTGCTCGTCCGCCCCCTGCCCGTCAAGGACGACCCTGACGGACCTGCCGGCAAGCTCCATCACCGCGTACTGCGCATATATCGAGAGCGATCCGAACGGCTCGTCCTGGTGATAGAGCATCCGTTCGATGCTGGGCAGAAGATGTTCCGGGTCGGGCTGCGTCCAGTGGGGGGAGACGCCGGTTTCGGCGACAACGCAGTCCATAAAGATCCCCTCGTCGCATGCTGCCCCGGCGTACCGTGCGGAAAACGTATTCTGACGCTCTCCGACACTTTCAGGCGATTCCGTTCTGATAAGCCCGTTGATGACAGACGTGATCGTTGTCGAATCGATCCCGCCGGACAGGCAGGTCCCGACCGGGACGTCGCTCCGAAGCCGGATCCGCACCGCATCAAGAAGAAGATCGCGGCAGCGTGCAACGGTGGCGCTGTCCGCCCCCGGGGAGGATACCGGCGCCGGCTCCATGTGCAGGTGCCAGTATGCTTCCGGCGGAAGGCAGGCCCCGGGACGGACCAGCATGAAATGCCCCGGGGGAATCTGGAAAACGCCTTTAAACATCGTCTCCGGGGTGTGGTCCATAACACCCCAGGCAAGAAACGTCATCACCATCCGGTCGTTCGGCTCACGACCGATGCCGTCATGCTCGAGGAGCGCCTTTATCTCAGACGCAAAAAAAAGCGATTCTCCCGTGTTCGCGTAGTAGAATGGCTTGATGCCGAAACGGTCGCGGGCGCAGAAGAGTTCGCCGGTCGTGGCGTTATGGAGGGCAAATGCCCACATGCCGTTGAACCGCTGCAGGCATTCACAACCCCACTCCTCGAACGCGTGGATGATGACCTCGGTATCGCTTTCGGACCGGAAGTTGTGGCCGCTGGCGGTGAGTTCCTCCCGCAGTTCCCGGTAATTATAGATCTCCCCGTTGAACACGATCGCGAGCGTCCCGTCCTCGTTTTTCATGGGCTGGCCCGCCTGATCGCTCAGGTCGATGATCGAAAGGCGGCGATGGGCAAGCGCAACGGATCCCCGGCGGAGGAAGCCTTCGCCGTCGGGCCCGCGATGGGCAAGGAGGGAAGACATCCGCCGGACCAGATCTTCGTCCGGTTCGCCTCCCCCAAACGCATACTGCCCGGTAATTCCGCACATTCCACAGAACGTTTTTCTTTCGATCATTATGAGCCCTCTGATCGGGCGGCAGCCGAACGGGGGCGTCGGTTCGGGAACGCTGCTGCTGCCGGGGAAAAACCCGAAAACGGGCACCGCCGATGAGGATAACAGAAGAAAGATGAGCCTTGAGATGAAACACGTACCATCATCCCCGGACCGGGACGAGGCGGATTCATGAGGCTCTGTATCATCGCCGACGGGCGAAGCGTCCATACGCAGCGCTGGAGTGCATACTTCGCCGGGCGGCACGACGTGCACCTCATCACCTACGAACCGATGGGCAGGAGCATCCCCGGGGTGACGGAGCACGTGCTGGCAACGTCGCTTCCGGGATTATATACCGCCTTCTGGCCGCGGCATGTCCGGATCATGCGGCTCGTCCGGCATATCCGCCCGGATCTGGTTCATGCGCATTTTATCACGAAATTCGGTTTTCACGCTGCTTTTCTCGGATTTTCACCGACCGTAATCTCGGCATGGGGGGACGACGTGCTGGTGCTCCCGCCGCAGAGCGTCCTTCTTAAGATGGCAACCCGGTTCGCACTGGCACGGGCCGATCTCGTGTATGCGGTCTCCCGGGATATCAGGAACAGGATTGTCGCGGATTTCGGGGTCCCGGAGGAAAAGGTGAAACATCTCCCGTTCGGCGTCGATACCTCGATTTTTTTCCCGCAGAAAAAGGCGGAAAACCGTGAACGCATCGTCCTGTTTTCAAACCGGGGGTTTCTGCCGGTCTATGACATGACAACACTTGTCGAGGGATTTGCACTGGCGTACCGCGAAGAACCGTCACTCTCCCTCGTCCTGAAAGGCGAGGGGCCCGAAAAAGAGGCGGTCCGCGATCGCGTGCAAACGCTTGGCATAGCGCATGCGGTCTCTTTTCTGCCGTGGGGCGACTATGCCGACGTGCCACGCGACCTGCACGCGGCGGACATCTTCATCACCACCGCACGGTCGGACGGCACGCCCGTCTCTCTGCTCGAAGCGATGGCGGCGGGGCTTCCCTGCATTGCCACCGCCGTCGGCGGCATTCCCGAGTGGATCGAGGACGGCGGCAACGGCCTGCTGATCGAACCGGGAAATCCCGGCGATGTCGCGGAAAAAATGTTAATGCTCGCTCGCGACGAAGAAAGACGCAAAGCATTCGGCGAGCGGGCACGAACGAAGGTTGAGGAGTCCGGGGACTGGGAAACACTCATGAACACCGCAGAAAACGATTATTCAGCCCTCATCAAACAGTACAGGGGAAATAGCGCATGAACTGGAACGGAAAGAAGGTGCTGGTCACGGGTGCCGGGGGATTCATCGGCAGCCACCTCGTCGAGCGCCTTGTCACAGAAGGAGCCGATGTCACGGCCTTTGTGCATTACAATTCGCGCAACGACTGGGGAATGCTGGAGAGCATTGCCGGCGGCGAAAGCCCCATTGAGGTGTTTGCCGGGGATATTGCGGACGGCGGAGCTGTCCGCGCCTGCATGAAGGATACGGACGTGGTCTTTCACCTCGCAGCCCTCATCGGCATTCCCTATTCGTACCATGCGCCCGCGTCGTATGTTGCCACCAACATCACCGGCACCTTAAACGTCCTGCAGGCGGCTCGCGAGTCCGGGGTTTCCCGCGTCGTGCACACCTCGACCAGTGAAGTCTACGGCACGGCGCAATACACGCCGATTGACGAGAAGCACCCGCTGCAGGGGCAGTCCCCCTACTCGGCAACCAAGATCGGGGCAGACAAAATCGCCGAATCGTTCTTCCGATCCTTCGGCGTTCCGGTCGCCACCCTCCGGCCCTTCAACACCTTCGGCCCCCGCCAGTCAACCCGCGCCGTCATCCCGACGATCATCACGCAGGCGCTCACCTCCGACACCGTCAGGCTCGGATCGCTCGATCCCGTTCGCGACCTCACCTATGTTGCCGACACCGTCTCGGCATTTGTAAAGATTGCCGCGGCGCCCGGGGCAGTCGGCGAGACCGTCAACGCGGGCAGCGGGCGGGGGGTGACCATCGGGGAGCTGGCCGATCTGATTATCCGGCGCGTCAATCCCGATGCAGCGATCGTTGCCGATCAGCAGCGCATCAGGCCGGAAAAGAGCGAAGTGATGACCCTGATCTGCGACAACAGAAAAGCGAGGGAGTGCATCGGCTGGACGCCCTCGTATTCTCTCGAAGAGGGAATCGACCGCACGATTGCATGGATGCGCGACCACCTTGCCCGGTACAAGCCGGGGCTGTACACTGTCTGAGGTAAACCAAATGCAGGCGATTATCCTTGCCGGAGGCCGGGGCAGAAGGCTCAAACCCTATACCACCGTTCTGCCAAAACCGCTCATGCCCATCGGCGATTACCCGATACTCGAAGTAATTCTCCGCCAGCTCAACCGGTGCGGCTTTGACGACATCGTCATAAGCACAGGCTATCTGCACGAGATCATCCGCGCGTACCTCGATTCACCGGGCAGGATTTCTCGTCATGAACGGCGACATCCTCACCGATATCGATTACCGCGACCTCATGGCGGTTCACCGGCAGTCCGGCGCGCTCGCTACCGTTGCGACCTACCGGAGGGACGTGCCGATCGACTTCGGCGTGCTCGAATACGATGCCGAAAACAGGATCCGGGCATTCCGTGAAAAGCCGGTGTACCATTTCAGCGTGAGCATGGGCGTGTACGTCTTCGATCGCGGTATCCTGGAGTATGTGCCGGAGGGACGCGCATTCGGGTTCGATGACCTGATGTATGCCCTGATCGATGCGGGAGAGGGCGTGTTCAGCTATCCCTACGACGGCTACTGGCTCGATATCGGGCGTCCCGACGATTACGAACGCTCGATAGAGGAGTTCGAGACCTACCGGGACAGGTTCCTCGTATGAACGTCCTTATTACGGGTGCCTCGGGATTCGCCGGCAGGAACCTGCTCGGATTCCTCGCGGAGCACGGCCATCCCGGCACCCGGCTTTTCGCCCAGTACCGCACCGCAGCGCTTCCGGCCGCTTTTTCAGGAACGGCAATCCGCGCGGACCTCGGCAACAGCCGCGAAACCCGTGAACTGATCCGGGCGTCAAATCCCGACTGCATCCTGCACCTTGCCGGAAGAACCTCCGGGACCCGCGATGAGCTGTTTTGCGACAATGCCCTTGCCGCCGGCAACCTCCTCGATGCCGCCCGCGCCGGGGCCGACAGTGCCCGGATCGTGCTCGTGAGCTCCGCGGCGGTGTACGGGTATGCCGGGGGCAGCCCTATACCGGAAACGGCGCCGTATGCACCGGTCAGCGACTATGGTGCTGCCAAAGCGGCAGAAGAACTCATTGCGCATGCCGCGGCCGCACGCTACGGCCTGCAGATCGCCGTTGCGCGACCCTTTAACCTCTGCGGGCCGGGCCAGCCGTCCGCCTTCGCACTCGGCTCCGTCATCCGCCAGACCGTCGAACTGGAACATGGCGCGGTTGACCGGCTGCACCTTTACAGTATGGATTCCCGGCGTGATTTCATCGATGTGCGCGATGCCGTCGCGGCCTTCTGGAGCATCGCCACCCACCCCTCGTTCGGCAGCGCCTGCGCGGGCAGGGCATTCAACGTGGCATCGGGGAAAAGCGCATCGGTGCGGGAGATCCTGGCCTGCATCGGGGAAATCCGCGGCAGGAACATCCCCTTTGCATCGGAGCAGGTCCGCGAGATGATCCCCGGGCAGGTGGCGGACATCAGCAGGATTCGCGAGGTGACCGGCTGGCAGCCGTCGATCTCCCTTGCCCGGACCCTGCAGGATATGCTTGCCGCTGAGGAAAAACGGCGGTGATCGCCGTCAGATGATCCCCATCTCGGAAAGCCGTGCGGGGAGATAATCGCGGGTAACGAAGTCAAGGCCCCGGCTCGCGAAGGCCTGCTGTTCCGACTTGAGCTTCATGGTGAGCTGCAGGTTGATCTGCTGCTTCCAGTAGGCGGTATCGAAGCGCGGATCGGTCAGTTCTGCCTTCAGTGCGGCGATGTCGCCCTCGGTCAGCGCATCGGAGGGGAGGTTGTATTCCCCGATATCGGAGGGCTGCACCCCGATGAACTGCGCCCCGGGCGTTGCCAGGATGTCGGACATGTGGGCGCTTTTGATGGAGCCGTATGCCACACTGGCGAAAATGCGGTAGGACCACGGGTCACCATCGGTAAAGACCACGACGGGCAGGTTCATCTCGGTGCTCAGGCGCCGCAGCACCCGGCGGGTCGACCGTGCGGGCTGCCCCTTGAGGTGCACGAGAACCGCCCCGTACTCCTCGTCGAACCCGTTCTCCATCAGGCGGGCGTACATACCGCCGGTTTCTATTGCGATGACGAACTTTGCATCGTGGTCGAGAAATTCGATGGTGTCGACATTGTTCGGAATGGGGTAGCCTGCCTCCCCTACGTCCTCCTGACAATGGATAACGCGCTCGCCTCTCCGGGTCTGTTCCTTGAGCCGCAGGGGGCCGTAAATCGATGCGCCGTCCTCCTCAGGGCGCAGGTGGAAAGCCTCGCGCTGCAGATCCGTGAGAATCTCGAGATCCTCGATCAACAGGTTGCTCTCGTCCTGCGCGGAGAATTTCGCCTTCTTCCAGCCTTCCGAAATATAATACATCTCCCTCAACGTCGACGAACGGTTCTCCCGGAGCTGCTGCTTGAGAAACCCGATGACAAATGCCATCTTCAAGAGGTGCAGAGCGCTTTTCGCGGACGTGGCGATTCGCGTGCTCGCCCGGTCCCCGTACTTCCACACGCCGGAATCATCGTCATAGGCGATGTTCTGCTTGGTGCGGGTGGGGAGCGTGATCGAGGGCAGCGCACCCTCCCCCATCTGGTCGTACCAGATCCGGGCGATATCAACGAGCCTTTCTTCCGTTTTTGCATCATGGTCACGCATCGATGTCACAATCCACCACCACTACCTGTTCAGGTTTGTCAATGCCACGCAGATCAAAAGTGCCCCCGCCCCGCCCGTGGTACCGGACACGCCATGCGCCATCCGGCGGCAGAGTGCACTTCCATATCTTATTGTACTCATCGCCGACCGCATCGACAAAAAACGGGGCCGGGTCGGCATCCCCGGCACGGTCCGGCGAGAGGTTGTAGATCGTCAGGTCGACGGTGCCGCTGGTGTAGTTGTGCACCGAAACCTCCACCATCCCGTCCATCGTGCGTTTTTTCATGACCAGCCGCCGCATGATCCGTCCCTCGATGGGAGCCGTGTCGATGGCCGGACGTTCGGTGATCTCGCTCACCTTCGCGGCGATATCGGGGATGATCGAACAGATTGCCCGTGCACGGTCCTCCTGCTGGCGGTTTTTGTCCCGGCGGTTGAGGAACGTCTTGAGCTCCCTTCCGAGATCCTGCAGCGCAAGAACGATCTCGCGTTCTATTTCAGGAATCGCTGCGATCGCGTCCTTGCTTTCGCTCGTGAACGGGACGTTCGTGGATGCCACATGCACCAGAATGAGCACGGGCCCTGCCGGGAGGCCCTGCTGGGAGAGATTGTAGGATTTCCAGTTCACGCCCGCGACCGCGGCGGTAATCGCACACGCCCCCTGCTGGTACAGGAGCGGAACACGGTTGGCAAACCGCAGGATCTGGGCGGCGCCGTCAGAAGGCAGTTTTCCCCCGTACCCGAGCGCAGCCTCGACAACAAAAGGATGGCCGGCAAACACCCTGCTGCTGCGGGTCCGCGCCCTCACAAAATCAAGCTGGAATTCCTTGTCAAGCCCCTGCCGGATGAGTTCCTCGCCGATAGGGGAGAGGCACTGCGATGCCGGAGGGGGGGGAATAGGGGTCGCCTGCATCATTTCAAGGAGCGATTTCAGCTGTTCGGCGGAGAGCGATGCGGCAGGCATGTTGCCGTCCGCACCGATACCCCTGACGATCTCCTCGGCGGTTTTTTTCCCCACGCGGGAGAACTGCTCCACGAGAAACTGCTCGAGCGTCTGGTCACTCGTCCCGGCCATCCGTTTCAGCATGCCGAATTCGATGCCGTGAGGGTGCGGCGCGATGGCCTTCGGGCAGGCAGGCACGTCATTGACCACCCGCTCGAAGAGGTACTCCTCGCCATCGATCTCCGCCCGGATCCGCGCATGGGGATTGACGACGGCGGTGTACCGGAGGTAGTCGAGGAGGCGTTTTTTTGCCGCAAGCGTGCTCTTGAATTCTATCTCCACCCGGGTCCCGTGAATCCGGTCCCACGGGATCTCCTCGTGAAGCACAACATCCGGCTCATTTGTTTCGGTCCGGATCATCAGTTCGAACCGGTGTGCCGGCGCACGCGACCCGGTGCGTGAAATCACGCGGGCGGGAACGCCCGTCGTCAGCTGCGCATACAGGACCGCCGCGCTGATGCCGATGCCCTGCTGGCCCCTGCTCTGTTTGATCTGGTGAAAACGCGACCCGTAGAGGAGTTTTCCGAAGACATACGGCACCTGTTCGGGCATGATGCCCGGCCCGTTGTCTTCCACCGTGATCCGGTAGATATCACGGTCGATTTTCCGGATGCCCACAAAGAGATCGGGAAGCACCTGCGCCTCTTCGCATGCATCGAGCGCATTGTCAACCGCCTCTTTGACCGTGGTAACCACGCCGCGGGTCGGCGAATCAAAACCAAGAAGATGTTTGTTCTTTTCAAAAAATTCCGCGACGCTGATGCTGCGCTGCTGTTTTGCCAGGTCCTCAGCATGAACCAAATGCCTTCACCCCGGCAATGGCGTCATCAACCGTGCACTCCCGCTGTTCGCCCGAGTGGAGGTTCCGGAGCGTCACGGTTCCCGTCTGGCATTCGCGTTCACCGAGCACGATGGCAAAATCCGCTGTTTTCGCCGCGTGTTTCATCTGAGCGCCAATCCCCCGGTCGATGAGGTTCATCTCCGCGCGCAGATCCGCCGCACGGAACTGCCGGGCGACGGCAAACGCCTGCTGCCGTGCCGCGGGAGTGTAGAGCACGGAAGTCACCACAGGTCGCGAACCGGCCACCTCGCCGAGCGACACCAGCACCCGGTCGAATCCTATCGCAAAGCCGCAGGACGGCACATCCTCGCCGCCGAAGAGATAGGCAAGGCGGTAGGCGCCTCCCCCGCAGATCTGGTTTTCAGCACCGAGATTCTCTGCAAACGCCTCGAACACCATGCCGGTGTAGTAATCCAGTCCCCGTGCAATGCCGAAATCGGGCGTATACGTAAGCCCTTCCGCATCCAGAATGCCCACAACATCCTCGATGCGGGATAGCTCCGGCAGGTTCCCGCAGAGGTCCCGCAGTTCCTCGACGGTGCGGCATTCCGGGAGTGCGACCAGCGCATCATACCGCCCGGCGGCACCGGCGGTTTCACAGAAGACGCGGAGCCCTTCAAAGTCGCGTTTATCCAGGTAAGCCATCATGCGCCGCTGAATACCGTTTTCAAGCCCGGAGAGAAGGTGCTTCATCGGCGCGAGGTGGCCGACGTGCAGGTCGAAGGTGACCCCCGAGCCGGCGAGGATATCGGATGCCACCATGATCACCTCGGCATCGGCAGCAGCCGTGTCCGCCCCGATCAGTTCGACGCCGAACTGCCAGAACTGGCGGTAGCGCCCTTTCTGGGGGCGCTCATAGCGGAAACAGTCCGCATAATAGCACCATCGCACCGGTTTGGGGAGCATCCGCCCTTCATTGACGTACATGCGCAGAACGGAGGCGGTGATCTCCGGGCGAAGCGAAAGCATCCTCCCGCCTTTGTCCTCAAAAGCATACATCTCCTGGATGATCCCTTCACCCGAACGGAGGGTGAAGAGCTCGATCTCTTCGAAGGTAGGCGTGCAGACTTCGCCGTACCCCCAGCGGGCCGCCGTTTCCCGCATGGTCCGCTCAACCGCCCTGCGCTGTTCCATTTCCGCGGGTAAAAAATCCCGGGTCCCCCGTGGTTTCTGCAGCATGCAATTCTCCATTATTATGTCTATTTTCGGGCTTTATCATTGCTCCGCCGGACATGCCCGAAAAAGCGTTCGAAGGCGGGTTCATCGGTCCACACCTTCTCGCGTTCATCACGGCCCTGCAGGTAGAGGGCGAGAAGCACGAGCCCTATTGCCACGTATTCATTGCCGTACCAGCCCACAAGGATGCCGGCGAGGACAACCGCACCATAGACGACGCCGCGATACGCAGCGCGGCGGTACCCGGCGGTGCCGGTCCGGAAAAAAATCCGTGCGTCCCGGAGCCAGAGGAAAAAAACGACGAGCGCCCCGAAACAGGCAACATACAGCAGATACGTGGACGGCATGACGATACTCTTAATAATGGACGCCCTTTTATATTGTAGTTATCCAGCATGCATGCATCCTCATCCCTTGCAGAGATACTCCGTCGCTATAAGGCGGGAGAGATCCCGCTTTCCGAGGCCGAGGAGCAGATCGAAGGCCTCAGGCTCGAAAAGGTCGAGGACATCGCATGCCTCGATCTTGGCAGGAGCAGCCGGTGCGGGATGCCCGAAGTCGTGCTTGCCGAGGGAAAGGAGACAGAACAGCTGACGGCAATTATCCGGGCATATGTCAATGCCGCGGGCCGTTGCCTCGTGACACGGGCGGATCCCCTGCAGGCAAACGCCGTTGAAACGGCCTGCGCCCGTGACGGCATCGACTGTACCTACCACCCGGTGCCCCGCATTCTCGTCGCCGCCCGGATCCCCCCACCCGACAGGCACGGCGGGATTGTCGGCATCATTACGGCAGGCACCTCGGACATACGGGTGGCGGAAGAAGCCCGCATCATTGCCGAAGAGATGGGGTGCACGGTACGATCGGCCTACGATGTCGGTGCTGCGGGTATCCACCGCCTGTTTCCGGCGATACGCGGGATGGTCGATGCGCAGGTCATCATCGTTGCCGCAGGAAGGGAAGGAACCCTCCCCGCGGTTGTTGCAGGCCTTGTCGATGTCCCGGTGATTGGCGTGCCGGTCAGCACCGGCTACGGCTTCCAGGGTGAGGGGCGGGCGGCACTCGCGAGCATGCTCCAGTCCTGCTCGGTCCTGACGGTCGTCAATATCGATGCGGGATTCACGGCGGGTGCGTTTGCTGCCCGGATAGCGCGTATGGTGGCACTCCATGAGTAGAGGATTTTATATCGGACGGTTCCAGCCCTATCACAACGGACACCAGTCTGTCCTGACCGCGATAGCCGGCATCGTCGATGAGATCATCATCGGCGTCGGAAGTGCGCAGCTCAGCCATGAGCTTGACAATCCGTTCACGGCTGGTGAACGGGTGCTGATGATTACGCAGTCGTTAAAGGACCTCGCATGCCCGGTGTACGTCATCCCGATCGAAGACATCCAGAGGAACGCCCTCTGGGTTTCCCACGTGCGTTCGATGACGCCCCCCTTCGACCGGGTGTTCACCAGCAACCCCCTGGTGATGCGCCTCTTTCTGGAGGCGGGTGTCGATGTCACGTCACCGGCAATGTACGAACGCCACACGCACAGCGGCACCGAGATCCGCCGGCGGATGCTGGAGGGGGAGGCATGGAAAGATCTCGTCCCGGCCCGGGTCGCCGACGTAATATGCGAGATCGACGGCGTTGAGCGCCTGAAACGTATTGCCGACAGTGACTGACCGGGAGATGCGTGCCGGCGGCAGGTGAAGAGCAATGACAGGCCTTTTCGAACGTATTTTTGGGAAAAAAGAAGAGGAGGGGCCAATCGGGATCGCATTTTCCGATGTGCCCCGCTGGATCGAGGACCGGGAGATTGCGGTGAAAAACGAGCTCCGGGAGCGGACGGCATCCTCGCAGCAGGCGATCCTCGATGCATTCAACGAGATAGCATCGCTGGTCGCATCGCTCGCAAACACCCCGCCTGAAGAGCAGGGCCACCCGAAACTCCTGCGTGCCGTGGAAACCGCCGTCCCGGCATTCGTCCGCTCGATGGAGCTGGCCGTTTCCCGCCACTGGTCGAACGATCCGATCAGCCTCTATCCGGAAGCGGCGGATGCCCTCAAGGCAATGATCCGGGCGATGAAGGGGCAGGGGAAATATCTTATGAACTGCTACCCCGGCATCATGCAGGAACTGAAAAGCGAAATCCGCATCGTCGGTACCGGCATCAATACGATGACGGGACACATTGAGGCGGCGGAAAAAGAGCTTGCGGCGCTTGAAACCATGCGGAACCGCTATACCGATCTTCTGCACCTCGCCGGGGAGTACCGTACGGCGAAGAACCGCTGGGAAGATATCTGGTCGCACATTCCGCGCGATGAGGAGCGGATACGGGCCGTCACAGCCGAAATCGCAAAAATCAGGGCCCATGATGAGATCAATTCCCTTAATGCCGCACGTGACGCGATTGAGGGGCTGACACGGGAAAAATCCGCGATTGGTCATGAATACTCCCGGACCGTTGCCGCATCTGCCAATGTCCTGAGAAAGGCGGAGCATGCTGCCGAAGGGGAACGCAATGACCAGCTGATCCGTTCTATCCGGCATGTCAGGGATCTGCTTGACCATCCGCCCCACCACGATCCCGTCACCCTCGCGGAAGGCATCTCGGTCATCATGCCCGACCTGATGCGGCTGATCGGCACCGGGGATATCGTACTGAAAAACAAACAGGAAAAACACCTTTTTGCCGACACCGAGGTGCTGGCCGCGACCATTCGTGACATCTGCACCCGTTACGGCGCCGCTGTACAGGTGCTTTCACTCCGGAAACTGGAGATCGAGGACTCGGACCTGCTCCGGACGCTTGCCCTTCTGGAAAAGAAACAGGCCGGCCTCCAGGCGAACCACAGCCACGACGAGGAAACCATGCGGGAAATCGAGGCGTTTTGCGATGGAACCCTCGAAAAAGTACCCCCGATGCTCGAAAAACTTGCCGCTGCAGCCGCAGTATGTGCCGGCAGTGAGGTTGCGATTACCGGCACCATCCCAGGACTGTCCGGGTATGCCATACCGGAGAGAAAAGCGACAGCTGATAAGTACGGGCAGGACAAATAATGAAGAGAGGAAAGGAACGAATCATGCCAGACGAACAACTTCTTGCCAGACTGCCTGCCACCGCATGGCCGGGTGTTCCGATCATCGCATTCGGGGGCATCGCCCTTCACGTCATCCTTGCCAGTGCAGGGCTCGTCTCCCCCGATCTCCTCTGGACCGATACAGGCGTCTGGGGCTGCGTTGCAGGATCCGTGCTGCTCGCCCTGATCTCCTACCAGCGCCCCCAAAAGGATCTCGTATCGCTGCTCACGCCGCTTTACGCGCTCATCATCTTCAATCCTTTCAGTGATTTTCCCAATAACCTGACCCTCAAAATCCTCTATGCGGCAACCATTACCGCACTTTCCTACCGGCTCGAACACCGCTTCAAGCCGGCTCCGGCTGAGTGATGATGCGTATGGAAACAAAAGAGATGCTCGATGCATACATCGGGAGAATGGGCCCGCTCGCCGATACCCTCGATGCGGATGACGCCCATGAAATCGCACAGGTTTTTCTTGCCTATAAATTCGGCCTCTGGGAACATGTCATACGGCTATGCACCCGCCTTCTTCCCGAAACAGGGAACGGAGACCTTCACGAGATCATCCGCGCGGCGTTGCGGATCGTTCTCGCATCCGCAACAGCGCGTCGCATGTCGAGTCCGACGGTACCTGACAGCTATTCCTTCGACAGCAGCGCTGAACCGTTCCTGGTTCTCCCGCGTACGCGGGATTCTGCCGGCTACGAACCCGCATACCAGCTCGACATGGCCCTGCTCCTGCTCTATGCTGCTGCATACCGGGCTTCACCGCCCGACCGCGAAGCCCTCGCCGAACAGGAGGAGGGAATCATCATTATCATCGATACCTACCGGCCGGAATCGGAAAAGAATGTCAAAGCCTGAAGCGGCCATGCATGCGGGCTTCCCCGGGCGAAGGGGAGCCAAAAAAAACCTGTGCCGGGGAATTTGAACAGGAAGGATCGCCGGCATCAGAGCGAATCAAGGCTGATGGACCCGAAATCACCCGATGCTTCATGGATTTCGGTAACCCCGAATGCTGTCTGGACCGTATGCATGTCGAGATCGAGAGCCGCATCGGCGACATAATCCAGGATATCAATGGACAGTTCGCGCTTCTGCTTGCTTTTCTTCAACTGATCGACAAGGAACGAGAGTTTTTCCGGCGATTCCATGCGCAGTTTGGCGAGGCTGACAACACACATGTAGATACGGGTCAGGTTCCGGTCAGGTCCGGTGATTGTTTCGAAAAAATTCCGGATAACCTGCGCCTGATAGACCTCGCCAGCCATGGTAAACCAGTACTTACCCTTTCATTATAAAAACATTGCCCTTTTTCTTCATCTGCGCGTCGACACGATCTTGATGATGTCCCCGTTGGCAAGCTCATGCGTCTCCTTGATCCGCATCTTCGTTTTTGCATCGATCGCGTACAGGAATCCGTCACCGATATCGGAGTGGATCCGGTATGCGAGATCATGCGGCGTCGACCCCCGCTTCATGAGAAACGCGTCCGGCAGCACCCGCCCCTGCCCGTCGCAGTACCTGTTTTCGTCCTCGACGGGATAGACGACAATCATATCGAGGAGATCGAACACCGCCGAATTGATGGCCTGTACAACCCCGGTCCCTCCGTTTGCTGCCATGAACTGCCGGATCCTTTCAAGGCCGTGTTTCTGTGCCTCGGAAAGCTTTATGCCCTGTGCTACCGCAAAATCCCCATCCCCTGCACGATAGGTGATGAATCCGCCCTCAGCGGCTTTTCGGAGAGCCAGTTCCCCTGCGGCACTTGCAAACCGCACCGGTTCGCGTGAAAGCGCATCGGCAATCGATGGAGGCATACTGTCCGCTTTGTTCGCAACGATAACCATCGGCTTGCTATGTTTGATGAGCAGTTCACAGAAGGCTATCAGGTCTTCCTCTCCGGCGCTGCGCAGACTGATCCCGGCTTCGTCTTCCGCGGAACGCACCTGTTCGTAGGTGATCCCGAGCCCCGCGTAGACATCCGCAATGGCATCGGGGATGGAAAAGGTCTTCTGCTGCCCCGAACGGTGAATTTTCGGCCAGTGTTTCTCCAGAATCCCCCATGCCCACATGGTCATCTCGCGGCTGATGAAGCCGATATCATCCGCTGGATTGTGGGAGCCCGCCTCGACAGGATTCCCTTCGGCATCGGTGGCACCGCTTGCGTCAATGATGTGAAGAATGGCATCGGCCTGCCGCAGATGGTCCAGAAACTGGTTCCCGAGGCCGCGTCCCTTGTGCGCATCGGGAACCAGCCCCGCGACATCGATAAGACCGATGGGAATGAACCGGATTCCGTCGTTGCACTGGCCGCACACCACGCCGAGTTGCCGGCACGGGCAGTCGGCACGCACGTATGCAACGCCGTGGTTCGCATCGATCGTGGTGAAGGGATAATTCGCAATTTCGGCATGGGCCATGGTCGCTGCCGTAAAAAAAGTGGATTTTCCGCAATTCGGTTTACCCGCAAGTGCAAGAGTTATCATACCGTCGTTCTCCTCCTCAATCCGGCAGGAGCGCCTGCCGGTGCCGGAGACCGGAGTAAAACCGGTCCAGACATTGGTAAAACAGTTAAATGAAAGGAAGGTACAAAAATGTTATCATGAGCTTCACCGTAAAACCGACCTATTTTTTTGACAGGCCCGGGCCGGAAAATACCGGAGATGCGAGCCGCATCGCCGTCGAACGCGCCCGCGAACTGGGAATCGACACCATTATCGTTGCGAGCACCAGCGGCGAGACGGCTTTTCACTTTTATAATGCCGTCAAAGATGCCGGCATCCGTCTCGTCGTCGTTACGCATGTCGTCGGTTTTTCCAAGCCCGGCGTGTGGGAATTTTCTGCCGAGACCGCCGATCATCTCCGCCAACAGGGCGTGACAATCGTCACGGGCACCCACGTCCTTTCGGGCCTTGAACGCGCACTTTCCCGGTCCCCGAAAGTCGGCGGCGGTTCCCGTACCGAAGCGATCGCAGAGGCCCTGCGCCGGACCGTGGCGGTGGGACTGAAGGTTGCGGTGGAGTGCACATTGATCGCCGCCGACAGCGGTGCCGTCACGGTCGACCGTGAAGTCATCGCGGTCGGGGGGACCGCATCGGGCGCAGACTGTGTCTGCGTCATCCGGCCTGCCCACACCGCATCGTACTTCGAACTTCAGGTTCGTGAAATCGTGGCGATGCCGCGGAATCGCTGATATGGCACTCCATTCGCTCAAAGAGGCCATCAGGCTTCTGAAAACCATGCCGGTTCTCTGGCTGACCGGTATCGCTGCGGGAAGCCTTGCAGCAGCGGAGATACTCCTCTCCGTCTGGGGTGATCCGTTCTACGCCGAGCGTATCTGGCTGCTCCAGATCCTGGTTCTCCCCTTCTTTGTTGCAGGCGGGTATGGGGTGATACGCGGAGGCAAAACGGGGATTTCCGCCTATATCCAGCAGGGATTCGCACACTACTTCCAGGTGCTGCTTCCCGGCATCCTCATCTTTCTCGCCGGCATCCTGACCGTGTTTCTGGTGCTCATACCCCTGACACTGGCAGGGATATCCGGCGACATCGCGACGCTCACCTTTGTCTCGGCAGGCGTCATGATCCCCATTCTCTTTTTCACGTTTTTTTACGACACCGCCGCGGTTATGGAGGACAGGAAAGTCTTCGAATCGCTCCTCAGAAGCGTCGAATTTGTCTTTGCCAATCCTGCAAGGGTCATCATATTTTTTCTCTCCGCCCTCGCCGTTTTTGTTGCCATCGGCTTTGCCGGCATGATCGTGCTCGCGTTTGCCCTTGCAGGCCAGCTCGAACCGCTCACGGCGATGGACCAGAGCCAGCTCGAATCGCTCGGTGCCATGGATCTTACTGCCCTTCTCGGAACAAACGGCATTCTGATGGCAGCGGCGGTATACGGGGCTGTCGTCATGCTCTTCACGGCACTGCTCTATCCGTTTAAAGCAGTGTTCTACCTGTCGCACACCCGCGCCATTCCTGCGGCCCCGGCGGGAGAATACGACGAAAAAGGGCGCTGGTTCAAATATTGAGCTGGATCCCTTTTTTCAGGCAATGAAGAAAAAGAGTGCGAAAAGGCCGCCGCACAGCGTTGCGATAAGATTGGTGCCGGCATTGCCGATTATCCCGCGGTTCTCGATCGTCGCACCGACGATGCTGTCCACGTTTGTCCCGACAAATCCCGCGCCGGTGCAGACAAGCGCCATTGCAGGATCCGCCACGCCCAGAAGGGCGGCACCGATCGCAACAATGCCGGCTGCACAGGTCCCCGCCACCTCGCCGATAAGCGTGACGCCGCCGTTGGTGCCGTGCGCGACCGGCTCGAAGGTGGTGATCAGGTACGGGGTCGTACCGACGACACCGATTTCGCTGGCAACCGTGTCTGCAGCCGCGGATGTCACGCTGCCGAGGAACAGGGCGACAAACATCTCATGCTGCGTCAGGCCGAAAAGCACGGTCGCCGCGACCGCGACAAGCCCGTTTGCAAAGACATTGAAATATCCCCGGACGCCACCGTGCGATTCTGCCACGCCCATCTGGCGTTTGCGCTCGTACCGGAACCGGGTGCATGCCGAGCCGAGAATGAAAAACGTCAGCATGATGAAGAACCAGCGTACGTCGGCAAAGACGATGAGAATAATGCCCACGAGGGCACCCGAAAACAGCCCGGAGAGATCCGCTGCCCGAAGCCGGTAGGAAAAATAGCCGAAAGCGAGTGCGATGACGACGGCAGCCAGCAGCATCCGGGTATCCACGCGGAACCCGATTTCATGGAAGAGGAACATCGTCATGGCAACCCCGAGGCCGGAGACCATCAGCGAATCGTCCCGGTTGCCGAGGGCTGATTTCAGCATTGCGGCAACCAGAACCCCAATACTGATGACCAGCGGCGATCCCGTCCCGAGGTATCCCATCACCCCGAGGCCCGCGACTGCGGCGCCGATACTGTACATCAGGTAGGAACGCGGACCCTCCCCCTGCCGGAAAGCGAACTCCCCTCCGACGACGATGGCGAGCGTTGCCGCAAAAACAAACAGGGAGAGGAGTGCGAGCCCGTAGAGAACGCCGATTGCGGCAATTGCGATTGCCATATACCGCGTTTTTTTAATAGTGAACAGAACGCCGGAAAGAAGGAGCGTAAGGATCGTCAGAACCCACGGCGGTTGTATATATGGCGCGACGACGATCCCGGCTGCCGTCAGCGCGATCGCAACTCCTATCCCCACGTCATCCGGCATTTCATCTATAGTGTGGGCAATAAACATTTAATTGCATTCTGGTTGCCCTCCTTTACGCGGACACGAGCGGGCACGCCGGAGGGTCCCAAAAGCGCCGCGGGGGCATGCGATTACTATATTTTATTCCAGAGACAACATTTGCGAAATGCCCCCCTCACAGGATATTCCAAAAAACTACGATTTCGCCACGGTCGAACCACGGTGGCAGGCGGCATGGAGAGATGAGGACAATTATTTTGATCCGGCATCATCAAAACCTCAATTCGTCATCGATACACCGCCCCCCTATCCCACGGGTAATTTTCACATAGGGAATGCCTTTAACTGGTGTTATATCGATTTTATTGCGAGATACAAGCGAATGCGGGGATATAATGTCATGTTTCCGCAGGGGTGGGACTGCCACGGCCTCCCCACCGAGGTGAAGGTCGAGGAGATCCACGGCATCACCAAAAACGATGTGCCGCGGGATGAGTTCCGAAAAATGTGCCGTGAGCTGACCCTGGCCAATATCGAAAAAATGCGCCGGACGATGCGGCAGTGCGGTTTTTCGATCGACTGGAGCCATGAATACATCACGATGCTCCCGGAATACTACAAAAAAACCCAGCTTTCATTTCTGCGGATGCTGCGGGCGGACAACATCTACCAGAGCGAGCATCCGGTCAATTTCTGCACCCGCTGCGAAACGGCCATCGCATTTGCGGAAGTCGCCTACGAGGATCGGTCGACGACGCTTAACTTCTTCGATTTCGACGGTGTTGAGATTGCCACCACCCGCCCTGAACTCCTGGCGGCCTGCGTTGCCGTCGCCGTCCACCCCGGTGACGAACGGTACAGGGGCATCGCCGGCAAAAAGCTCACTGTTCCCCTTTTCGGGCACGATGTCCCGGTCATCATCGACGAGGCTGTCGATCCGTCGTTCGGCAGCGGTGCCGTGATGATCTGTACCTTCGGCGACAAGCAGGACGTGCACTGGTGGAAACAGCACAATCTCGATCTGCGCAAGGCCATCGACCGGAAGGGGCAGATGACCGGCATCGCCGGCAGGTATGCGGGCCTCGGGGTGAAGGAATGCCGGGAAGCCATCCTTGCAGACATGAGCCGGGAGGGCATTCTGCGGCGGCAGGAGGAACTGCAGCAGCGCGTGGGCACCTGCTGGCGGTGCAAAACACCCATCGAGATCCTCTCCGAACGGCAGTGGTTCGTCCGGATCGACCCGCCCGCAATTATCAAGGCGGCACAGACCGTGTCGTGGATCCCGGAGCATATGTACATCCGGCTGGAGAACTGGGTTTCCCAGATGGAGTGGGACTGGTGCATCTCCCGGCAGCGCATCTTCGCAACCCCTATCCCGGTATGGTTCTGCAATGACTGCGGGACCATCATCCTGCCGGAGGAAAATGACCTGCCCGTCGATCCACTCAGCGAACGCCCGGCGAAACCATGCCCGGCATGCGGATCGAACTCGTTTGCCGGCGAGGAAGACGTGCTTGACACGTGGATGGATTCTTCGATCTCGGTGCTCAACGTCACCGGCTGGGACGGATCGAAGGTCCCGGACTGCTTCCCCGCCCAGCTGCGGCCGCAGGGGCACGATATCATCCGCACGTGGGCGTTTTACACGATCCTCCGCTCCCTTGCCCTCACCGGGAGCCATCCGTGGTCGGAAATCCTCATCAACGGCATGGTGCTCGGGGACGACGGGTTCAAGATGAGCAAGAGCAGGGGCAACATCATCGCGCCCGAGGAGATCCTCGAAAAGTACGGTGCCGATGCATTCCGGCAGTGGAGCGCGGGCGGTGCGACGACGGGATCGGACATCATGTTTAACTGGAACGATGTGGTTGCAGCATCCCGGTTCCAGACCAAGATGTGGAACATCGCCCGGTTCGTCCTCAACCAGCTTGCCGACGAGACGGGCGATGCCGCCCGCGTCACCGAACTGGCCGATCGGTGGCTCCTGTGCCGGCTGTCCGACACGGTGAAAGAGGTAACCGAGGCGATGGACCAGTACCAGTTCGATCGTGCACTCAGGGCTATCCGGGAGTTTGCGTGGAATGTCATCGCAGATGACTATATCGAACTGGTCAAGGGACGCCTGTATGCCGATGACCCGTCGCGAACAAGTGCAACCGAAGCGCTGAAGATCACGCTCGATGCGCTCTGCCGGATGCTTGCCCCGATTGCACCGCACTTTGCCGAGGAATGCTTCGCCTATATCGGCAACGGAAGTATTCATGCCCAGCCCTGGACCGGCTTTACATTCGACGATGGCGGGGCACGCCTTGCCGGCAATCGCCTCGTCGGAATCGTCGCAGAGGTTCGCCGGTACAAGCATGACCGCGGACTTGCACTGAATGCGCCCATGGGAACGGTGACCATCTACACCGAAACGCCCGTCGATGACGCCGGCGATGCCGGCAGGGCACTGAATGCAACGGTACACTGGCGGCAGGAGAAACCGCGGCTCGAGCGGGTTATCAGCGATATCGATTTTAACATGTCGGTCATCGGCCCGGCGTTCCGGAAGGATGCAAAAGCGGTCATGGATGCAATCAGATCGCTCTCAGAGCAGGATCTGCTCTCGCCCCCTGCCGCAATCACCATCGGCGACGCAGCGGTGCCGCTGCCGGAGAACGCATTTTCGCCAAAATATGCATATATGGTCGAGGGAGAGCAGGTCGATGTGCTCACGCTCAATGACGGCGTGATTGTAACATTGCAAGCGCCCTGATTTCACCGGCGACAAAGCCGGCGATTTCCTCTTTTTCCTTCATGGCGTCGATGAGGACGAACCGTCCCGGATCGTTGTCGACACGCGCCAGGTATTCGGCCTGCACTTTTTCGAGCACATCGGCACGTTCGAAGTGCTCCAGCATGCCGCCCGAGATGCGCCTCACCGCCTCTTCGACCGGTACGATGAGCAGAAATGTCCTGTCCGGACGCATGCTCCACCCTTCGTGAACGGCGGCGAGCCATGATTTCGGGTCGGGGAGAATCCCCTGAAGCGTGACCGCCTGGTAGGCAAACCGGGAATCGGTAAACCGATCGGAGATAACGATGTTCCCCTCCTCGAGTGCCGGGCGGACCACCGATGCAAGATGCGCGGCGTGATCGGCAGCGAAAAGCAATGCCTCGGCAACGGGATCGACGCGCTCCGCTATAGCCCGGCGCACCGGTTCGCCGATCCATGTTGCCCCCGGTTCGCGGGTAAACACCGGTGCAAGATCGGAAAGGGAGTGCTTCAGTGCGGTGATGAGCGATGATTTGCCGCTGCCGTCTATCCCCTCGATCGTAATCAGCAGAACAATCCCCTCCGCACCATCGCAAGCGGGATTGCTCCCGTATGAACGGCGGTCGCAACAATGGCTCCGTCGATCCCCGCATCGCTGAGGGCCTGCAGATCGGAGAGCGACGCAACACCCCCGCCGTAAAATAGCGGTTTTGTGGTGGCGTTTCGCAGCCCCTCCAGGACGTCTGCAGCGACAACGCCCGTCCGGGTGCCGACCGAACTGATATTGAGGAGAATGAAGCCTGAAAACGGATACTCCGCAACGTTCCGGAGCAGCCGGACCGGATCACCGCCTTCCGGGACGACGCGCCCGTCACGGCAGTCGATGCTTAAGATCCCCCCCGGGTAGCGGGAGAGATCCGATCCGGCGGTTTCCGTACCGATAACCTCGGTGATGCGATCGTCGGAGCGCATCTCGTCCGGCGATCGGCAGCCGCGATCGACGAAACATGCCTCGACATGCCCGGCACAGGCACGGACCGCTTCGTCATTGTCGCCCGCGCCGGTAATGCGATCCAGATCCGCGATATAGACATACCTCGGCGCGACATCCAGCAAAAAACGGACCGGATCGGTATCAGAGGCGCATCCCCAGTCAAGAGGGCGATATTGCCGGCGGTTTCCCCCTACCCCGTGCACGACCTGCCCGCCCAGCAGATCCATGGCAAGAATGAGTTTCATGGTTTTAACGCAACCACTATTAGGGGAAATGATCAAAAATAAGTATGGAATTGTTGGTCAGCCCAAGTAGTGTGGAAGAAGCTCGAAATGCTCTTGCTGCTGATATAATCGATGTAAAAAAGCCCTCAGAGGGATCGCTGGGGGCAAATTACCCGTGGGTAATCAGGGAGATAAAAAGTATTACGCACAAACCCGTCAGTGCGGCAATCGGCGATTTTTCTTATCTTCCGGGAGGTGCGGCGCTCGCCGCGCTCGGAGCCGCGACGGCCGGTGCTGATTACATAAAAATCGGCCTGAAGTTCTCCGGTGCCGCCGAGGCGCATGATCTGATCAACGGTGTTGTCCGGGCGGTGAAGGAGGATTTCCCCGAGAAATACGTTGTTATTGCTGCCTATGCGGATTATGCACGATTGAATACCATCTCCCCCGAAGAGATGGCCCCGCTCGCGGCACAGGCGGGTGCCGACATCGCCATGATCGACACCGGGATCAAGGATGGAAAAAGCCTTTTTGACTATTATTCCGAAGAGGATCTGCAAGCCTTCACCGACGCCAACCGCGCCCTCGGACTGAAGACCGCCCTTGCCGGTTCCCTTCGGTTCGAGGATCTGGAAGCGTTAAAACGGATCGATCCTGATATCATCGGTGTGCGCGGGATGGTCTGCGGCGGAGACCGCTCCGCGGTTGTCGTGAAGGAACTGGTGGAAGAAGCAATGCAGCTAATCAGGTGACGTATGTATTATGAAAAACTCTCCATTCCGACGGCGCTCACGTTCGACGACGTGCTGCTCGAGCCGGCGGAGTCATTTGTCGAACCCAGCGAAGCAAACATTGCATCACGCTTTACCAAACGCATCGCCCTCAACATTCCTCTCGTGTCATCGGCGATGGACACGGTGACCGAATCGAACATGGCAATCGCGCTGGCCCGCGAAGGCGGAATCGGCGTCATTCACCGGAACATGACCCCCGAGCGTGAGGTCGAGGAAGTCAGGCTTGTCAAACAGGCGGAAGATATCATCGAACGCGACGTGCTGACCGTCGATCCGGAGGCAACAGTGGCCGATGTCGACCGGCTGATGAACGCACACGGCATCAGCGGCGTTCCCGTCATGCAGGACGATGTCGTCATCGGCATCGTCAGCAGGCGCGACCTGCGCGGGATTGTTTCCCGGCGCGGCGGCGACAATATCCGGACCGTGATGACACGGGAGCCCATTACCGTCAGCGAGAATATCACCATGGAGCGTGCGCTCGAGGTGATGTACACCAACAAGGTCGAACGCCTGCCGGTGACGGACGAAGGAGGAAGGCTTATCGGCATCATCACGATGCAGGATATCCTCGAACGGCACCAGTATCCCCATGCGAACCGGGACGCGGGCGGAAATCTCCGGGTCGCCGCGGCGGTCGGGCCCTTCGATTTCGCGCGCGCGATGCTGCTGGACGAAAACGGTGTCGATGCGCTGGTTGTGGACTGTGCGCATGGGCATAATATGAACGTGGTACGAGCGGTCAAGGAGATCAAGGCCAGCGCCCAGGCAGATGTCATTGCCGGCAATATCGCAACGACCCGTGCGGCCGAAGCGCTCGTCTCCGATGTCGACGGCATCAAAGTCGGCATCGGGCCCGGGTCCATCTGCACGACCCGCATTGTTGCGGGCGTGGGAGTGCCGCAGATCACCGCCATCGCCAATGTCGCGGAAGTTGCCGCCCCCGCCGACGTGCCGGTCATTGCCGACGGAGGCATCCGGTTCTCCGGGGACATTGCCAAGGCAATAGCAGCCGGAGCGGACAGCGTCATGATGGGCAGCCTCTTTGCCGGTACGGACGAATCGCCCGGGCGGGTCATCGCCATCAAAGGGCGGCGCTACAAGCAGTACCGCGGCATGGGATCGCTCGGCGTGATGAGCGGCGGCCAGTCGAGCGACCGCTATTTCCAGAAAAAGGATATCGGGAAAACGAAGTTTGTGCCGGAAGGTGTGGAGGGCGCCACGCCCTACGTCGGGAACGTCGCCGAAGTGATCTACCAGTTAATCGGCGGCCTGAAATCGGCGATGGGCTATACCGGTTCGGCAACCGTCCCTGATCTCAAGAAAAACGGGCGGTTCATCCGCATTACATCCGCAGGATATTCCGAAAGCCACCCTCACAACATCCTGATAACGGACGAGGCTCCGAATTACCGCCTTTTCGAATAAATAGAAATTTTTTTATATTTTTATCACTAACCATTGGTGAATATGCTGGAGGGCGATGAGGTCTCGCATCTTCTCGATATTCTGGGAAACCGGAACAGAAGGCGGATCATCCAACTATTACGGCAGAAACCCTGTTTTGTGACGGAGATCTCCGAGCGGCTGATGATCAGCCCGAAAGCCGTCATCGAGCACCTGCAGCTGATGGAACGGGAAAATATCCTCATATCGCGGAGCGATGAGCGGAGACGGAAATACTATCATCTGCAGCGCGACTTTCATGTGGTCATCCGGCTGCAGCAACAGGGAGCAGCGACGAGCGGCATATCCGGGCGCGATCACCGGTTTGCCGGGGCACTCGTGTCGCTCCGCCGGATGATGGAAGTACGGGAAAGCTTAATCAGCCGACTCGATCATCTGGAAGATGACATCGAGGCGACCATCGAGGAGCTGGCAACGCAGGGCAGGGACATTCTTCGTACCGATACCGAGATGAACCTGGTCATCGCCCTTTCCGGGTACGACCTGAGTCTCAATGAGATGAAGGAGCATACCGGAGCAGCCGATGACGAACTCATTCAGTCCCTCATGCACCTCGTCAAGGAAGGGATTGTTGAACAAAAAAACGGCCGTTACCGATTGTGTTGTGAGTGAAATGGCAAAAAATCCATACGACGATGCCTTCAAGGATCTCGCAAAAGTGCTTGAAGATCTCCTCAGCAACCTGTCACGTGATGAAAACACGCGGTTCATCGGCTGCACCATCATCACCGGTGCCGGCGGCGAACCGCACTTTTCCATGATGGGCGATCCCGGCGATCGCGCCATTCATTACGAAACGGTTGAAGGCAAAGACCACCTCTATGTGACCGTCGAGCTTCCCGACGAGGATGACATCGAGCCGTATGCCGAGATCAAAGAAGATTCCGTCTGCATCCGTTTCGCAGAAGGAGCGTTAAAAATCGACCTCCCGTGCAGGGTGAAGTGCTCCGAAAGCATGGTCTCGGTGAGCCACGGCATCATGGACATCGTCTGCAGGAAACTGCCGGAAGGAAAAGACATTCACACAGCATGATGTGCAATCTTGCAGTCCTGCTCCCCTTCCGAAGCAAAGAGCAACGCGAGGTAGAAGAGGAGCGGCAATCCGACGGGCACGGCATATCCTCCCGCGGATGCGAACGTGGGGCCGTACTGCATCATCGTCGATCCGAGCAGCAGCAGGGTCCCCGCAGCCAGCACTCTGCCGGGCCGGCACCATGTGAAGCGCAGGAGACAGGCCGGACATCGCCGGAACAGCAGGACGGTGGCCGCAGCATAGAACACCAGTGCGCCCATCCAGAGCATGACCGACACGGCTGTCCGGCCGGCCACGATGCCGTTGACGACATAGAGCACATCCTGCACGATCGTAATCGTGCTGGTTCCCAACACCGTCTCCTGGACGCGAAACAGCGGGAACTGCACTCCTGCACCCAGCCCTCCGCCGATGCTGTAGACATTGACGGGCAGCAGGAAAAACAGCAATGCCCAGAGGCGGTGAAGACGAATCATTTCCTGATACGTACTTGGCGTGGCACCATGATGAGGGTAATGGACCCTGAAAGCCGGGCAGGATATGGCGGACAATTCGGAACAGCCGGGATACTGTAACCTCCTTGCAACGGGGGAGCTGTTCGAGCGTATCGCGCAGCTTTCGACAATGCTTACTTCCTGCGAGCTCTGCCCGCGCACCTGCGGTGTTGATCGCTGCGGGGGCGAGCGGGGGTACTGCCATGGCGGCGCACGCCCCGCCGTGGCAAGTGCCGGCCCCCACTTCGGAGAGGAGCCGCCGATTTCAGGGCGAAAAGGCTCCGGAACGATCTTTTTTACCCATTGCACGATGCGGTGCGCATACTGCCAGAACTATGCCATCAGCCAGCTCGGGGAAGGCGGAGAACGTACCTGCCGGGAACTGGCGCACCTCATGCTGCACCTCCAGCGGCAGGGATGCCACAACATCAACCTGGTCACGCCCACCCATTATCTCCCCCAGATCATCGAGGCAACCACCCTTGCCGCACAGAAAGGCCTCGCCATACCGCTGGTGTACAATACCGGCGGGTATGACCGGCCGGAGGTTATCCGGCTCCTCGAGGGGATCGTGGATATTTACATGCCGGATGCAAAATACGGAGCGGATCAGCCGGCACAGGCCCTTTCCGGTGCGCCCGGCTACGTTGCCGCCATGCAGTCATCCCTTCGGGAGATGCACCGGCAGGTCGGCGACCTGTCGATCGGAAAAGACGGCATTGCACGGCGCGGCGTGCTGATCCGCCATCTGGTGCTGCCGGGAGATGCGGCACGGAGCAGGGAGGTCATCGATTTTATTGCAAGGGACCTCTCCGTCGACAGCTATGTCAACATCATGGACCAGTACCGGCCGGCCGGGAGGATCCTCGATCCCGGCTACGATGCGGCACTCCACCGACCGCTGTCACGGCAGGAATATGCCGGGATTGTTTCCTATGCCGTTTTAAAAGGCCTGCACCGAGGGTTTATTCCACCATGATGCCAAAGGATTCACGGAGAACGAGCGATTCCCATGCTTGCCTTTCATGCGGCCAGTGTGCCGGGACGAAGAAAACGCAACGAGGATGCCTATTTTGCCGGGAGAATCGGGCGTTTTACCGCATTCGCCGTAGCGGATGGCATGGGCGGGCATGCAGCGGGCGATAGAGCAAGCGGCTACGCAATTGAACAGTTCCGGGAAACGGTCGCGGGCAGCAGGATCGATGAGGCGGCGGAAGCCATCACGTCGCGGGCGTTTGCCGCCGCAAATGATGCGATTTATGCCTTCAATCAGGAGAACCGCCTGAATGCCGGGACAACACTGGTCACCCTGCTCGTCGATGAGGACGGTGCATGCGTCTTCGGGAACATCGGAGACAGCAGGGCCACGATTTTTTCCGAAAACCGGACATGGCAGACGGATGACCACTCCCTTGTGAACCAGATGGTAAAAAACGGACAGATCCTTCCCGAAGAGGCGTGGATGCACCCGCAAAGGAACATCCTGGTCCAGGCACTCGGGCTGGCGCCCCGCATCACCCCCGATCTCTACCGGCACGCGAGGGCGGGCGGAACCGTCGTCCTTTCCAGCGACGGGCTCCATGACACCCTTCGCCCCGGTCGCATCAGGACGATTGTATCGGCGTATTCCCCGGAATCAGCCGTGGCCGCGTTGATAGACGAATGCCTCAGGGAAGGGGCGAGCGATAATATCACGGTTATTGTCATCAGGGTTCTTTCTTAAGGCGGCTCTCGCATGCCTGAAGGGACGCCCCGAGCGCTGAAACAACGTCAGCATCCTTTTCCTGCGATTTCGCCCGTGAAATCGCCTCGCAGGCTTCCGCACTTCCAAGCGCGGAAAGCGCCCTGCCCGCCATGCTCCGGACATACGGATTTTCATCACCCAAAAGCCGGATGAGCTGGTGTTCAGCCCGTGCGTCCGCAAAACCTACCAGCCCCTTCGCCGCCATGTACCGCACATGGTCTTTGGGATCGGAAAGGGCGGTAACCAGTGCCGGAACACCCGCGGCATCGCCGATGCCCCCGAGCGCCTCTGCCGCACGGTACCGCAGAACCCAGTTCTCGTCCGACAGGAGTGCCACCAGTGAGGACACCGCAGGCGTTCCAATCCTGACGAGGCACCTGGTGACACGGTTCCGTTCTTCTTTTCCGCCGGAGCGGAGCGCCCGAATCAGGTTTTCGACAATATACGCCCCATCGGACCCCGCGATGAGGATCTCCGCAAGTTTTCTTACGCGTTCGTCCTCGTACCCTGCCGCCTCGCAGAGCCCCTGAACGCCTTCCCGTTCAAACGTATGTTTCCCCGGCGCCGCCATAGATGCACCTTTTCATGATGTTGCCTGTGAATGAGGATACCGGATGGCATCAGCCCTGCCCGGCATTCAACGAAGATAAATATGAATATTCCTTCCCCGGGAAGGAAAAAGGGTTTTCTGGAGCTTCACTCGGCAGCGTGTGCCTTGCGCCACCAGAGGATGTCGTTGTCCTCTACTTTGAGCACTTTTAAGAACATGGTCTCCATTCCGTCGGGAACAGCGGATACATCTGCTCCGGTTGGAATAATGAGAACGACCCCGTCCGATGAAACGCCCTGCGCGTTCACTGCCTCGATTTTCCCTTTGATTGTACCGACCATCGATGCGGTGATGGTTTTCTCAATAACGACCTCCACAAGATACCGGGCATGAACACCAAAACGCCGCTTCGACACCTGATAGTCGAATTTTACGCCATCCCATGCAGGATCCCGCTCAATCTTCCACCCCTCGGAGGCGGGATATTTTTTCTTCAGGTCACGCTCGATATACGTGTGCATGGAATCGTTAACAAAACCCATTATTCATTCACCTGAAAGATACATGCATTTTTTTTGAATTTAAGTTTTATTACTTACGCCCGCGAAACGAACGCCATCCGAACCGGCTCACGGGCATGCTGGTTAAAGAGGACCTTAAACATCACGAAATACGTAAAAATCGAAGGAATGTCTTTCATTCCTCTTCCGGAGGAGGCGGATAGGCAAATTTTTTGACCCAGACGATCTCGTCGCCTTCAACCCTGAGCACGTCCAGGAAGAGGACATCGATTTCGTTGGGCACCTCGCTGATGTCGGCGTCGGAAGGAACGATGAGCGCCTTTTTTTCGCAGGGAAGCAGCAGTTTTTCCATTTTTTCGGCATACCGGTTGAGGTGGTCGATCTGTTCGGCCCCCACTCTGGTGGCCAGTGCTACTTCGACAAGAATCCGGTGGGTACGCCCGAACCGCTTTTTCTGGATGAAATAATCGGGCACACGGTCATTCCTGGAAGGGCGCCGCCGGATCTCCCAGCCTTCCCGCGGAGGAAAGGCACGCCGCAGGGCGCGTTCTATATACGAATAGAGTGCATCTTCGGCAAAGCCCATAACCGTTCACTTCCTTCTTCTTCGTCTCTTATGATGGTTAAGATTACCGTTTCCCGCCGCAAAGCCTCGTTTTTATCGATGCCAGTTCTTTTTCAGCCCGGCTGCGATCAATAAAAGCCCGAAGGAGAGAAAAACCCCAAAAACAGGCAGGGGCAGGGGTGGCAAGCCCTCGACAAAATACGGCACGGCACAGGCCAGCAGGAGGAACAGGCCCAGGCCGATTGCGGGGATGCCCGACCGGACGGGGAAGAGGCAGCATGGTTCACGCATCATGCCGGATATGGCACCGCCCGGAATAAAAACAATCCGTAACAAAAAACCAGAAAAAACAAGACGCCCAGGTCGGAATTCGAATCCGAGTCGTCGGCGTGACAGGCCGACATGATAGGCCTCTACACTACCTGGGCTTATATGACACTATGGATCCCGCCTCCCGGATTCGAACCGGGGACATCGCGGTAGCCGCGCAGTTACCGTTCACCGGCACACTATACTACAGCCGCGCACTCTACCAGTCTGAGTTAAGGCGGGTAAGTGCTCTACAATATTAGCAGGAACACCTATTAAAGATTCCGTTTTTTCATCAATACCCGGCGGAAAGCAGAGATTTATATAAACCGACCACGTATAGATCGGGTATGTCTCACAAAACATTCGAGGCAGGGACAGTCGCTGCCCAAGCGGCAGATCGTTTTCTTGGGCGACCGCAGTAACGTACCGCGATCGGTCACCGTATTTGACACCACCCTTCGGGATGGAGAACAGACGCCCGGCGTGTCATTCACGCTGGATCAGAAGATTGCCATTGCAACGCAGCTTTCAGAGATCGGCGTCCACGTCATCGAAGCCGGGTTCCCGGCATCATCGGACGCGGAATTTGAAACCGTTAAAACCATCGCCGATGCCGGGCTGCATGCCAGCATCTGCGGACTTGCGCGTTCACTGACAGCAGATGTCGACCGCTGCATCGATTGCGGCGTCGATATGGTGCATGTCTTCATACCGACTTCAGAAGTCCAGCGAGTGCATACCATCAAAAAAAGCCATGAAGAAGTGCTCGCCATCACCTCCTCCATCGTCGGGTATGCACGTGAACGCTGCGATCAGGTGATGTTTTCCGCGATGGACGCAACCCGGACCGAACCGGAAGCCCTCCTTGAGGTTTTCCGGACCGCAGTCGGGGCAGGGGCGACCATCATCAATGTCCCCGACACCGTCGGTGTTTCAACGCCGTCGCGTATGTCCGCCCTGATCAGGATGATCCGCGATGCCGTGGACTGCCGGATCGATGTGCACTGCCACAACGACTTCGGCCTGGCGGTGGGCAATACGACATCGGCAGTCGAGGCAGGCGCATCCCAGGTCCAGGTGACGGTCAACGGGATCGGCGAGCGGGCAGGCAATGCCGATATTGCCGAAACCGTCATGGTGCTCGAGTCGATCTTCGGCTTTGACACCGGCATTACCACCGAACGCCTCGTCGAAACATCCCGGATGGTTTCCCGCTTCTCCGGCATTGCCATCCCGCCCATCAAACCGGTCGTCGGCGACAATGCTTTTTCGCACGAAAGCGGCATTCACTCGCACGGGGTTATCGCAAATGCGAGCACCTTCGAACCCGGCATCATGACCCCGGAGATGGTCGGGCACCGGAGGAGGCTGACGCTCGGCAAGCACGTCGGGCGGCATGCCGTCAAGCAGATGCTTGAGGAAGTGCATTTCTCCCCGGATGACCAGCAGATCGACGAGATCGTAAAAAGGATCAAGGTCATCGCAAGCAAGGGCAAGCGGGTAACGGACAACGACCTGTACGAAATCGCCGAAAACATCATCGGCGGCACACCGGGCCAGAAACCCATAGAACTGGATGACATCGCCATCCTCACCGGAAACCATGTCCTCCCGACGGCAAGCGTCAAAATGCGGGTCGAAGGCAGGGAGGCAGTCTACTCCAGTGTCGGCAACGGGCCGGTCGATGCCGCGATGAAGGCGCTTCTGGGCGTCGTGCCGATCCCGGTACAGCTGAAGGAATTTTCCGTTGCCGCAATCTCAGGAGGAACGGATGCCCTCGGGCACGTGACAATCGCAATCGAGGACGAACACGGCCGTGTATTCGATGCAAGCGCCTCGAGTGACGATATCGTTCTGGCTTCGGTCGAAGCGATGATCAATGCGCTCAACCTGGTCAGACGAGTGAATGGAAAAAAGGAAAGATAAAAGGAACAGAATCGATCAGGTGGCCACCGGGGGTTTTCCCTCCAGTGCCGCTTTGATCTGAGCCTGCAGCTGTTCGAATTTGCCCTGCAGCATCTTCTCCTGTTTTTCAAGCGACTTGATGCGAAGCTCAAGGCTCTCGGTCTTCTCGGTAAGCTGGGCTTCGACCTTCTCTTTGGGCTGCTGCATCATGACCGAGCCCACGGAAACAAAGATCTCCGCATTTTCGGCGACATCCCTGAGTTCCTCCGAGGCTTTCTTTGCCTCGCGCACGGCAATCTCATACTGCGCCTTCTGGCCGACAATGGTCTGCAACTGCTGCTGCAGCTGCTGCAGCATCGCAAGCTGATTCTGCACTTTCGGTGGTATATTATTCATGCCTTACTAGCTCCTGCATTTCATATGCGACGTTTACGAGACGCAGCCACGAGTTGATCGCAGCCCGCAACGCCGGGATATCGGAAGCGGCTACCCGAAGCACGAGTGCATCTTCGCCGTCACAGGCGATATCCACCCGCGATCGCCCCATCTCTCCGATTTCCGGGAGAATTGCGCGATAGATGCACGGCACTTCAGCACCGCGGATCCGGAACGTGGCAACGTGTTTCATTCCTCTAATTCAAGGACATACCGTCGTTTCTGCGCCCCGTCGAAGGAAAGCGTCGCGGCACCCTCATCTGACGGAATGATATCAACGTATCGCTGCAAAGACTCATAAACCGTTTGGTTTCCGGTCCTGAGCCCTTTTGCAAGCACCCCCTCCCGCTGCTCCACCCGGAAGGTACTGAACGCGATCCCTGAGGCATGGGTGCCGCCCGCGTAGACATCGATGCAGAAACGTCCTCCCTGCCTCGAGACAAGAAGAACGGTTGCCTCCGCATCGGTAATGTCGTACATCCCCGTTTTTCCGCGGGGTGCATACCTCCCGCCAAGCGCGAAAGCAAGGTCCTTTGAAAATGTTCGTACTTCAGGAAGGGGTTTTCGTGAGGTGGAAACCAGGATCATCGGGCCTTGAGATCCTTAATGCCGGCGCCACGCTCTTTGAAAAGGATGCGGTGGCCGCAATAGGGGCAACGGACATTGATGTCGATCTCCACCTTCTGCTTGCACCGTGCGCACTTGTACCCGGACACCGTCACGTCACTCCTTGGTGAGCGAACGTTCGATAGTGCGGAGCGCAACCTTCAGGACCGGCGTCTGCGGAACGTAGGTGCCTCCTGCAAACTTGTATGAACATTTCCGGCACTCCCAGATGCCGGTTCCCTGCCGGGATACCGCCCGGGTTTCGCACCGGGGGCAGATGTGCAGCGCACGAGAGACCTTTTCGACCTCGGTTACCCGCTTTCTGATAAAACGGCCGTAACGGGGACCGAATCTGCCCGAACTTCCTGTCACACGTCCTTTTGCTTTGAGTTTTCCTTTTTTCGCCATTATTGATTACCCCTGATATGTCTGTATAGATTGTTGCTCAGCCTTCTTAATTCTAATCCAGAATCTTCACTTCCGCGTCACCTTTGGTGAGGCGGTTGATCAGCGAATAGAATTCCTCCTGAATTCCTGCCGGTATCCGCACGACACAAATCCAGGAGCCGTCGTTCATCCACTGTTCCTTTTCGACCGTTGTTGCCGCCTGGATCTCCCCGTAGGCGCGTGGCGCATAATCGGCAGGCACTTTGACCGCGATGCGGGTTTCGGCGAATTTTATCGGCAGGATAGGGCGGAGCGCCTTCACCGTGTCCTTCACCAGCTCGTCGAGGTGACGGAACGGATCGATGTTCACCTTTGCCTCCTCCATCGCAAGCTCGATGCGCTGGGGAGGGTGGGGGAGGTTGTTCTGCGGATTGATGGCATTGCGCGCGATGAACGTGACCACCTGCCGGCGTTTATCCGCAATCATCCTGCGCCGCTGTTCGGCGGTCAGGTGGATTTCTCCCTTCAGGATAATTTTGCGGGCTATCGTTTCAAAATCGGCGGTCCCGAATACCTTCTTCAACGACTCGTCCGATGCCTTTTCGGCACGCGATGCATTCTCAAAGACGAAAAGAGCGGCGACGATATCTTCGATCCCTATGGACGGATCATGCCGCGCATCCGCCGCCATGTCGGGATCCACCAGTATCTCGAACCGCTCCCCGTGACTTTCGAGCCGTGCGACGACCGCCTGATCAAGGGGTATCATCCGCGCTCCCCCTACTGCTGTTCGATCTTATCGACGTAGGTTTTCACCTCTTCCGGACTCATCTTCCGGAAGAGATGCGTCTTCATCTCGATAATGCCGATTTCAACGGTATTCACATCGAACTTCCCTTCGGTCGCCGCATGCAGCGCTTTTAAGCCGAGAAGGATGCCCTCGCTGTACGACATCGCCGGGTCATAGTCCTCTTCAAAGACTTTCATGACCGCAGGACGGCCGGTGCCGATACCGGTTGCCTTGTACTCGAGCAGGGTGCCGCTCGGATCCGTCTCGAAGAGACGGGCCGTTCCGTCACTGACACCGGCGATCAGGAGAGCGGTGCCGTACGGGCGCGCCCCGCCGAACTGGGTGTAGGTCTGCATGTGGTCGCAGAGTTTCTTCGAGAGGGTTTCGACATCGATCCGTTCATCATAGGAAACGCGGTTGATCTGACACTCCACACGGGCGCGATCCACCAGGGAACGGGCATCCCCGACAAGCCCGGAGGACGCAACGCCGATATGATCGTCAATCTTGAAGATCTTTTCAATCGACGAGGGTTCGAGCAGGCGTGAACTCACCCGCTTGTCAACGATGAGCACCACACCGTCGCTGCATTTGATGCCAACCGCAGTCGTCCCCCGCTTCACCGCTTCACGGGCATATTCCACCTGATAGAGCCTGCCATCCGGGCTGAACACCGTGATCGCCCGGTCATATCCCATCTGATATTGTGGTTGCATCAAAACTCCTCCCTGTCTTTCTGGGTAAAATACAGTGTTTTCTGATTTTTTATACTTTTTTTAATTAAATCAATGTTTTGACCGGAGCACTGCCTGACGCAATAGGGTTCGCCCTCCAGCATCACTTCTTCCCCATCCGAAGGCTCTGGTATGCTCCGTATTCTCCTGCGGAGTGCATGCATCGTGCCCGAGACGGCGACGGGATGCAGGGCGATGCGGGACCCGTTGAGCGATGTCACCGTCGCACAGGCGGTGATCATCCGCCACTCCTCGCCCCGCCTGCACCGCAGGATGGCATACCCCCGGACACCGGCCATGACCGATATCTGCATGGCAGCCGTCGCCGCATCCCCGTAGAGTGCCGTCGCCGCGTCGAGCACCGTATAATAGAGGGTTTTGGGATCCGGTTCCCGGTATTCCGGTGCACATGCCGCGAGAACGTACCTGCGCCGGTCGCGGAGCGTCGGGGGCCGCGGCTTCATTCCAGCACCTCGACGGGCATATCCGGATGCAGGAGACGGCCGACGGTGCCGAGCGCGGCCGTTGTCTCCGCAGGTTCCATGCCGAACAATCCGCAGAGGTGCGGGATGACCCGGACATGCCGGAGGTCCAGCACCGATCGGGCATCGCTGGATATGGCAAGCCGAAAGCCGTACCTGCGCTGGAGGCGGAGAATGTCGGCATAGCACTGCAGCACCTTCTGCCGTGCCGCGCCACGACTGCCGATCAGCGGCTGAAGACTGATATCCACGGCGATTTCAGAATCGGCTGCATTTCGTGCACAGATATGGTCAAAGGCCCGGCGTGGCGCGGCATGCACTCCTTTCAGGATGTGTATGCCCCGGTAGGACAGGAGTGCCCGGTTCAGGCCGGCATCCCCCGCACAGGCGAGGATGAGATCGGCGCTGCGTGACTCGCGCCGTACCTGCACTGAAATGTCCTTGAACGTTTTTCCCGCCACAACCGCAGCAGGAATGACACGAACAGGAGTATCGGGAGGGGGCGAAATGCCGACGCAGACGATACCGTCATAGCCGCGTGCCGCTGCTTCGTGCGCAAGCCTGCGGACAGAAGAGTCGCCATGCGGATACGGATGCATGCAGGCATCGGCGAAGTTCATCCTCTGCCTCTATAAAAAAAGGGATATTTATTTACCCCGGTTCATGTTGGACCGGATGCTGGGGCGGGTGTGCTCCGTCCCTTCGCCGCGCTTGCGCATACCGCGACCACGCATGCCCGCCGCTGTCCGGCCGCGCTCGGCACGTCCGCGGTGCACGGGATCGGCAACCCATGAAAGGTGCGCATCATTCTTAATCGCCGGGTGGGACGGATCCACCAGGATGACTTCATACCACTTCTGGCGCCCGTCCTGCCCGACCCAGTATGAGTTGAGCACTTCCATGTTGACGAATTTTCTCGAGGCACGCTCCTCGGCAATCCGCTGAATGCTCTTCCCGCCCGTCAGGCGGCGCATGCCCATACGGTTGGTCCGGCGGCCCCGGACATACCGCGACACCCTGCGTCCGCCACGGCGTACGCTGACACGGGCGACGATGATGCCCTGCTTTGCACGGTAGCCGAGCGATCGTGCACGGTCGATACGGGTGGGGCGGTCGATACGCACGACGCTGCCCTCACGGCGCCAGTTCTGCATGCGCTGCCAGAGAAGCGTCTTGAGATCCGAGGATTCGGGTTTTTTCCATGCCTCGCGAACGTAGGCATACATTGATTTTACCATTTTCAATCACCTGAAAGGTTCAGCGCGGCTTTTTCGCAGCGCCACATTCCTTTGTCGCGGGACTGCATCCCGCGGTTCTGTATATGTCACCCGGAATACTATTAAAATCTCTCTTCCCGCAGCCCCCGCACTACTCACGCCCCGGGGCCTTTGCGTTTTTCGGTCACGCGAATCCCTTCGATCCGCGTCTCCGGATACTGGCCTTCCGCATCCTTTTCCGCCGATTTCACCATATCCCAGACGGTCAGGAGGCCGACGCTCACCCCGGTCAGCGCTTCCATCTCGACACCGGTCCTGCCATAGGTCCGGACCGACACCGTGGCCACGATGCAGCCCGGCTCTTCCCTGAAATCCACGGACACCCCGCCGACGGGAAGGGGGTGGCACATCGGGATGAGCCGGGAGGTCTCCTTGACCGCCTGAATGGCGGCAACGCGGGCGGTTGCAAGCACGTTCCCTTTCACGACGCTTCCGCTGCGGATCGCCGCGAGGGTCTCGGATCGCAGGAATATCCTGCCTTCTGCCGTGGCTTTCCGGGAAACATCGCTTTTTTCGGTCACGTCGACCATGCGGACCCGATCGCCTTCAATATGCGTGAATTCTACCATCAGTTCTCTCCTTTCTCAAGAGTTTGGCGGGTATCCTATCAAGAAGATCGCTTGCCGCAAGTCCGTCCCCTTTTTCTGCGGCAACCTCCATGCCGGCCAGGCCATTGACGTACGCGGCAGCAACGGCAGCCTCGAAGGCGGGAAGCCGGTAGAACAGCGCTCCCGCAATACCTGCCAGCACATCCCCGGTGCCGCCGGCCGTCATTGCCGGCGCCCCGGTTGCATTGAACCGGACGCGCGCCCCGTCGGAGATGATATCGACCCGGCCCTTGACCAGCAGAGTCATCCCTTCGGCCCGGGACCTGATCAAACGGGCCCGTTCTGTAAGATCTGCCGGGAGGGCGGTGCCGAACATCCTTTCAAACTCCCCCGCATGCGGCGTTACGATCGTGTCGCGGGCACGCACCGGCGGAGACGAGAGCGCATCGGCATCGAAGACGGCACGGCGTGCCGAGAGGCCTACCGACGCCGCAACCATGCCGCTTTTTTTCCCGAGGCCGGGGCCGCAGACGACAACGTCTGCACGCCGGGCCAGCTCTTCCAGCCTTTCGGCATGTTCGGGACCGAAATGATCCCCCGAAAACACTTCGGTGATGAGATCGGGGTAGGGGAGGGGGGCCGGCGTCGCCACCCGGACGATGTCAGCACCGGCGCGGAGGGCGGCAAGGCCGGCAAGATACGGGGCTCCCTGGTAGGGCCCTCCGCCGATGACGAGCACCTCCCCGCCGTCCCCCTTGTGGGCGGCGGCATCCTTGGCCGGCAGAAGGAGGAGATCCCCCGGCCCCGCATAACATTCCGCCGCGAGGGGGATCCCGATGGCGGCGATCTCCGAACCCGGCACCTTCGGCCGGTGGAATGCAACGATGCAATCGGCACGCAACCCCGGCGTCGGCATGTCCGCGGCAATAATTTTCGCCGGGCTCCCGTTGGCATAATCGATGCACTCCCGCAGCGGTTCCCGCAGTGATCCTGCGGCACCGGTTCCGAGGAGCGCATCCAGAATCACGTCGGCCCGGGCAAACAGGGGGGCAGCCCGGCCAACGTCACCCGCACACCGGATAGGTACGGTCCTGACGGCACAACCGGACAGGGCTGCGAGATTTGCAGCCGCATCCTGCGTTTTCATCCCCTCGGCGGGATACAGGACCGTCACGTCCGCGACGTCCTGCAGGTAGCGTGCCGCAACACACCCGTCGCCGCCGTTGTTGCCTTTCCCGCAAAGAATCAGAACAGTGCCCGGGCCGTACGCCTGCACGCGCTCCGCGAGCGCCCGCCCTGCGCTTTCCATCAGCTGAAGGCCGGTAACGCCATGCGAACGGGCATTTGCATCGATTGCGGCCATGCGTTCGGAACTGACCAGGCCCCGCTCACAAAACTCGGATAGAAACCTCTGCTCCATGCCTCAAGACTCTCACAGGATACTGATGCGCTCCATTCTTAGAAGGGTTACGATTAGCCGCAATTTCCGGGGGAGAGCAGTCTTTATCGGGTTTCCCCGCACAGGTACTGAAACAATGGGATTTTCTGCCGATATCGATGCCGTAGCCGGACGCATCCGTGACGCCGAGGCGGTGACCGTTGTCTCGCATATCGATGCCGACGGTATTGCCAGCGAGGCGATCCTGGCCCAGGCCATCGCACAGGAAGGAATTCCCGTCACATCAGTCTTCGTGCGCCAGCTCGAACCGCTGACCATGCGCCATGTACCGATCGACGATACCCTGAAAGTCTTCGTCGATCTCGGGGCGGGCCAGCAGAACCTTCTCGAAGAGCACGGCCTTTACGAACGCGATGCAGTCATCATCGACCACCACGTCGCCCAGCCTGCCGGAATCGCGTACCAGCAGGTCAACGGCCTTGATCACGGGCATACGAAACTGAGCGCCGCGGGGATCGCATATTTTGTCGCCACCTGTCTCGACGACACCAATGTGCGCCTTGCCCCGCTCGGGGTCATCGGCAACGTGGGTGACATGATGGCACGGGAACACTGCGGGCTTGTCGGGCCTGCACGCGATATCGTCTCCGACGGCGTGCGTGAGGGAACAATCCGGCATGTCGAGCGCGATCTCAACTGCTACGGCCTGTCGACCCGCCCCGTCCATGTCTGCTTAAGTTACTGCGATGACCCGTATATCCCCCGCATCAGCAATAATGCCCAATATGCGCGTTCGTTTCTTGAAAACCTCGACATCCCTCTTCGCGAACATGCCGGGCGCTGGCGGGTCTGGGAAGAATTCAGCATCGATGAGCGGCGCGCCGTCATCAGCGGGATCGCACAGCAGCTGATCGCCCACGGCCAGAGCGTCGACCGGCTCTTTGCCGAGACCTACTATTTCCCGGATGAGGCGGAGCAGACCCCGCTCCGGAATGCATCCGAATACGCAACCCTGCTCAACGCATGCGGAAGATGGGCCCAGCCGCGTATCGGATCGGCTGTCTGCCGCGGCGATCGCGGCAGCGCATACCGCGATGCGGAGCAGATGCTGCGGCACCACCGGAGCATTATTCGCGAGCTGGTACAGTTCATTGCCGATAAAGGTGTCACGGAGCTTTCGCACCTGCAGTACCTGCATGTCGGCGACCGGTTTCCCGACACGATCGTCGGCATCGGAGCGGGCATTTCCCTGTCGAAACTGAACTGGAGAAAACCCATCATGATCCTCTGCTATCTGCCCGACGATCCCGAACTGGTCAAGGTTTCGATGCGGACCAATGAACGGATGGTGTCCCGTGGCATCGATCTGCAGCACGCGCTCCAGATCGCCTCTGCCGAAGTCGGAGGGGCAGGGGGAGGGCATGCCATTGCGGCAGGGGCGTACATACCCAAAGTTGCAGAACAGGAGTTTGCTGACCGTGTCAACAGAGTATTACGAGAACAATCCGCTTAAACGGGCCAGGACGATTGCCGATTTTCAGTTCGGAGAGGGCATAGGAGAGCGTTTGTTTCCGGAAAACGTGGAGTTCCGGTTTTCCAGCACCGGGCGGATACGGTACATCCTCCTCGGCGGAAACCGTCTCGCCACGCTCCGGGCAGGTGACGGCCGGCTGACCCTGAGCATCGACGGGGCGGAGCGGCTGATGCAGGCAGTCCCTCCGCCGCGGTACCGCGTGACGATTGCCGACGAGGTCGCCGGGTTCGTCGCCGCCGGCAAAAACGCGATGGCGAAACACGTAACAGCCGCCGATCCCGAAATCAGGGTCGGAGAAGAGGTGCTGGTGGTTTCCGGCGATGCCCTCTGCGCAACCGGCACGGCGCTCCTTTCCGGCAGGGAAATGCTGGCATTTAATTACGGAGTAGCAGTACAAATACGAAAAGGGAGGACCTGAGATGATTCCTGGCATGAACCCGAAGAAGATGAAGCAGATGATGAAACAGCTCGGCATGAAAATGGATACGATTGAGAATGTCGAGCGGGTGATCGTCTACACGGCGCAGGGCAGGTACGTGTTTGAGCCCGCCGAAGTAATCGCGACGACGATGCAGGGAGTCACGACGTACCAGCTCAACGGCGAACCGCGGTTTGAACCGGCAGAGATCGTTATCCCCGAAGAAGACATCGCGCTGGTCATGGAACAGGCCGGCGTTTCCCGCGAATCCGCAGAATCGGCACTCAAAGAGGCTGCGGGCGATATCGCGGATGCGATCCTCAAGCTCACCGGTGCATGATCGAAAGCAACGATCGCGTCATCCTCCTGCAGGACGACCGGGAATTCTATGTGCGGGCCGGAGGGGGGAAACTCTCGACGGATCGCGGCATCGTTGATCTCGATCTTCTCGTGGGAATGGAGCCCGGCGACGAAATCCCCTCGCATCTCGGGAAATGCTTCTCCGTCAGGCTGCCGCGTGCACCCGATTTCTTCACCCACGCCCGACGCAGCGGGGCGCCGATGCTGCCGAAAGATATCGGGATGGTCATCGGCCTGACCGGCATGAACCATCGCGATAACGTGCTGGACGCCGGAACGGGGAGCGGCATCGCTGCGATTTTTTTTGGCGGTGTTGCGGGAAGCGTGACGACCTTCGAAATCCGCGAGGAATTTGCCCGGCAGGCAGAGAAGAATATCGGCGAGGCAAAGCTCGACAATGTCAGGGCCGTTGCCGGTGACATGCGGGAGGCGGAAGGGAGATTCGATATCGTCCATCTCGACCTCCATATCGAACGGAGCCACATTGAAGCCGCGTACGCGCTCCTGTCGCCCGGCGGCTACCTTGCCACCTATACGCCGTTTCTTGAACAGACGTTTGCGGTGATGGATGCCGCCGGAGAGCTTTTCCGGGAAGTGCACACCCATGAGCTGATCGAACGCGAACTCACGCGCACCAACCGCGGCACCCGCCCGTCGACCCGTGTCTGCCACACCGGCTATATTACCATTGCACGCACCTGAGGGACTGATTTTGCGCCGCAGCGCCGCATATCGGGTCAATAGATTTAAATAGCCGGAACGGCGATGGGTATATTGGTATTCAGATGTCCATGACACACAGGCAGCACTGCTGTATTTTTGTGGACAACTCTGTCGTTTTTGCCTTTTTCTTTAGATAGGGAACCGGTTGTACAACCTGTTCCCGTGGAATGGTCAAAAAACTGAATACCGCGAGGTGTTTTCTCATGTTTGGGATTACTGACATTCAAATCGTGATCGGATATCTGCTCGCAATCGGATTCGCACTCGCGTGCATCGTGTACGGCTACGTGAACTGGCATAATGGCGGAGAAGACCATGGCAGTTGATCCGCTCACCCTCGTTGCCGTCACCGCAGTATACCTCCTGATGGTCATCGGCCTCGGCTACATCGGGTACAAAAAAACAAAGGAGCACGATGATTACCTTGTTGCCGGAAGAAAGATCCATCCCGTAGTGCTTGCCCTCTCCTACGGGGCAACCTTTATCAGCACCTCGGCAATCGTCGGGTTCGGCGGGTACGCCGCGTATCTCGGGATGGGCGTCATCTGGCTTACCGTGCTGAATGTCGGCATCGGGATTCTGCTCGCGTTCGTGATCTTCGGAAAAAAGACCCGGGAGATCGGCCACCGGCTTGGCGCCGTGACCTTCCCGGACCTTATGGGGAAACAGTATAGCTCGCGTTTCATCCAGTCGGCGAGCAGTGTCATCATCATCATCGGCATGCCGCTCTATACCGCTGCAATCCTGATCGGGGGTGCGCGTTTCATCGAAACAACGCTCAACGTCCCCTATGACAGCGCGCTCATCGGCTTTGCGGCAATCGTTGCCGCCTATGTCATCCTGGGCGGCCTGATTGCAGTGATGTACACCGACGCGCTGCAGGGAGGCATCATGCTCGTCGGCATGACACTCCTGCTCCTGCTCACCTATATTCACCTCGGCGGCGTTGTGGAAGCACATACGGCACTTCAGGCCCTCAGCGATCAGATCCCCGCCTCACTCGCCGCCGGCGGGCACACGGGGTGGGCGTCCATGCCCGCATTCGCCTCGCCGATCTGGCTGACCCTGATAACCTCGATCGTGCTTGGCGTCGGCATCGGCGTACTCGCCCAGCCGCAGCTGATCGTCCGGTTCATGACGGTGGCGAATACAAAAGCCATTCACCGCGCCGTAGCCGTTGGCGGGCCGTTCATCCTGATGATGACCGGCGTGGCGTTCACCGTGGGGGCGCTGACGAACGTCTATTTCATCAAGACGCAGGGGCAGCTTGCCCTGACGGCGGCCGGAGGAAACATCGACTCGATTATTCCCGCCTACATCAATGCCTCGATGCCCGATCTCTTCGTGATTATCTTCATGCTCGCCCTCCTCGCGGCGGCGATGTCCACGTTGAGCTCGCTCTTCCACACCATGGGAACCGCTGTCGGGTACGACCTGTGGACGGTCATTCGCCAGGAGCGCTGTTCAATGCGGGTGACCCAGATAGGGACGGTCGTGATGATTATTGCGAGCGTGATCGTGGCATACGGCCTCCCGGGAAGCATAATCGCCCGCGCAACGGTCATGTTCATGGGGCTGTGCGCCTCCGCCTTCCTGCCGGCATACATCCATGCCCTGTACAGCACACGCCCTTCGACGCGTGCAGCGATCATCAGCCTGGTCGTCGGTGCCGCTGTCTGGTTCATCTGGACCGCCTTTGTGCACCTTGCAGAATCCAAGCCGCTCGGCCTTTCAGGCCTGCTGTTCGGAGCCGATGCGGTGCTCGGGATGCCGTGGCAGGTCGTTGACCCGCTGGTAATCGCACTCCCGCTCTCGTTTGTCGCACTAGCAGGCGTGCTGCTCTGGGAACGCATTGCCGGGAAATCCGGCGATGTCCCGGCATAACACCATACCTTTTTACCGTTTTTTCCGACCCGGGACCGCGGACGGGAGGCATACATCTATTATCGGCCACTCGCAAATCCTCTGCCAGAGGTGTCGTCCGCAGGAGAGGCGGGGGTTTGCACCCGCCGGTTCGAAGCGGATTTGTATGATACGTTCACACCTATCTGTGAGAGATCCGCATGTACCATATCATATCGATCAAGGACTTTGAACGGGAAGATATCGACAATCTGCTTGCACGGGCGGAGGAGATCGATACACAGGGGGTTTACGAACGAAGCCTTGAGGGAAAACTGGTCGCTCTTCTCTTTTTTGAGCCGAGCACCCGCACCCGCATGTCATTTGCCTCAGCCCTCGCCCGGCTGGGCGGCGCATCCATCTGCGTCGACAGCGTGGAAGGGAGCTCCATCATCAAAGGGGAAACCCTCGCCGATACCGTCCGGGTGGTATCGGGGTATGTCGACGCGATTGTACTCCGGCACCCGCGGGAGGGGGCCGCACGCCTTGCCAGCGAGTTCGCGACCGTCCCGGTCATTAATGCCGGAGACGGCGCAGGACAGCACCCGTCACAGACCCTGCTGGATCTCTACACCATCCGCCAGTCCATGCCGCTCGATGCGATCGACGTGGGCCTCCTCGGTGACCTCCGGTACGGGAGAACGGCACACTCCCTTGCTTACGCCCTCTCGCATTACGACGTCACCCTCCATACCATTGCGCCGAGCGGCCTCGAACTGCCGGAACATCTGCTTGGCGAACTGAAGGAGCGGGGAATGGAGGTCATCGCCTACGAGGATGTGAGCGACATTCTCCCGTCGCTCGATGTGCTCTACGTGACGCGCATGCAGCGCGAACGGTTCCCTGATTCAGCATCATTCCTGAATGTCGCCCAGAGTTACCGGATCACCCCGGAAATCCTGACGGGGGTGAAAAACTCGCTGATCATACTCCATCCGCTGCCCCGGGCGGGAGAGATTGACCCCCGGGTGGATGACCTGCCCTATGCCCGGTACTTCGAACAGGCAAAAAACGGCGTCCCCGTCAGGATGGCGATGCTGCAGGAGGTGATGGGGCAATGAAGCAGACGCCTCCCGGCCTCCTCGTGAGCCCCATCAGGGACGGCACGGTGATCGATCACATCACCGCGGGAGAAGCGCTCAATGTGCTCAGGATTCTCGGCATCACCGGAACGACGGAAGAATGCCTCTCCATCGCAACCAATGTGGCAAGCAAGCACATGGGAAAGAAGGACATCGTGAAAATCGAAAAACGCGAGCTGGTCAAGGAAGAAGTCAACAGGATCGCCCTCATCGCGCCCCGTGCGACCATCAATATCATCAGGAATTACCTGGTGACGGAGAAAAAGGGCGTGGAAATCTCAGGCATCCTGCGGGGTGTCGTCCGCTGCCCCAATCCCGGCTGCATTTCCAATACCAGCGAACCGATTGAGAGCAGTTTTGAAGTGACGGCAGCAGGGCTCCACTGCCTGTACTGCGATACGGTCATTACGAAGGATATCACCAGCCATATCATCTGAAAATCCGTTTCAGCGCATCAGGTGGCCGTGAGCGTCGATTTCCCCGCGGTGTATCCGGGTGCTCGATATCCAGCGCCCGTCCTCGGCAAGGACGCAGGTTATCTGGTGAATATCAACCTTCTTTTTGTTTTTTTCCCTTCGTAACCGGTTGATTTCAACACCGATCGGCAACGTCTCCTCGCTGACGACCAGCGCGTCGAAGTCCGCCTCGAGCGCCGAACCGAACCGGTCCGCTAACGGCTCGATATACCAGTCGGCGGCACTATCCGATGAAGCGAGATACTCCTCGAGATCGCGCTTCCTGTCACGGTACGGACGGACCGGGTGGGTTTTTCTGCCGGCGAACGTATCCGTGGTCAGGCCGATGATCACCAGGCCGCCGGGACCGGCAAGTTCAAATGAACGCCCGAGCAGTTTTTTATGCCCGTCATGCAGGGGATCGAACGTTCCCCCCACCATAACTTTCATTGATGTGAGTGATTAAACTCCTATACTAATATGAGTACTGGTACACCCTCCGATCAGGCTCTTTTCTGCGCAGCGAACGCAACAGTGATCGGCGACGTTACCATCGGCGATGGTGTGAGCATATGGTTCGGTGCGGTCGTCCGGGCTGACAAAGATACCATTTCTGTGGGTAATGAAACAAACATCCAGGATAATGCCGTCGTTCATACATCCGCCGGCCATCCTGTCCGCCTCGGCACGCAGGTGTCGGTCGGGCATGGCGCCATCCTCCACGGCTGCACTATTGCCGACCGCGTGCTGGTCGGCATGGGCTCGATCGTCATGAACGGCGCAGACATCGGCACGGAATCCATTGTCGGAGCCGGTGCGGTGGTGACCGAAGGGTCACAGGTCCCGCCCCGTTCGCTGGTGCTCGGCGTGCCCGGAAAAGTGGTCCGCACCCTCACCGCTGAGCAGGTTGAGGGCATTGTGAAAAATGCACGGGAGTACCGTAAACTTGCAGAGAGGTACCGGCTTTGAGCGAAGTGGCGGTGATTGGGGCGGGTGTCGCGGGCATTCAGGCAGCACTCGACATTGCAAACCACGGGGTGCAGGTTCACCTCATCGAGCGGGAACCGACGATCGGCGGCCATATGGCCATGCTTGACAAGACCTTCCCGACGAACGACTGTTCGATGTGTATTTTAAGCCCCAAAATGGTCGATGTCGAACGGCATCCCCTCATCAGGATGCATACCTGCACGGAAGTTGTGGGCATCGAAGGCGAGGTAGGGAATTTCTCCATCCGGCTGGTTCACCACCCCCGCTATATCGACGAAGAGCGGTGCAACGGCTGCGGCGACTGCGAGGAGATCTGTCCGGTCGAGGTGTACAACCGTTTCGATGCCGGCATCGGTGTCCGGAAGGCCATCTATAAACCGCACGCCCAGATCGTCCCCAATGTCGTCATCCGCGACCGCGAACACTGCATCGACTGCGGGCTCTGCTACGAGGTCTGCGACCGTGACGCCATCCTGCATGACGACGAGGACCGGGAACAGGAGTTTACGCTCACTGTTGCCAGCATTGTCATTACGACGGGGTACGAGACCTTCAATGCCTGCGGCAAACCGCAGTACGCCTACTTAAAAATCCCCGACGTCATCTCGAGCATGGAGCTGGAACGGATGATCAATGCGAGCGGACCCACCGGAGGAACCCTCCGGCGTCTTTCCGACGGTGCCCCGCCGAAGAGCCTTGTCTTTATCCAGTGCGTCGGGTCCCGCGACGTCGCACAGGGCAGGCCCTACTGCTCCTGCGTCTGCTGCATGTACGCCATCAAGAATGCCATCCTGATCAAGGAAAAAAACCCGGACATCGATGTGACCATCTGTTACATGGACATTCGTGCGTACGGCAAAGGCTACGAGGAGTACTACAACCGGGCAGAGACGCTGGGCATCCGGTTCCTGCGTGGGCTTCCCGGAGAAATTCACGAAACGGCTGACGGCATGGAGATGCAGATCGAGAATACCGAAACCGGCGCGGTGGAATACCTCCATCCTGATCTCGTGGTGCTTTCGGTGGGGCTGCAGCCTGCGAACGGCGCTGAAGAGCTTGCTGCACGCCTGGGCATCCCGTATGACGAAACAGGATTTTTCTCCTCCCCCGATCCCAAGGTCGCTCCCGTCACCACCATCAGGCCGGGCATCTATGTGGCAGGCACCGCGGCATCCCCAAAAGACATTCCCGACTCGGTAATGCAGGCAGAAGCTGCAGCGATGCGTGCCTTTACCGATGCCATCCGTGCTGCGTGACGGCCATGGATACCGCGACGATTTGCTGGGATGCCGAAACGGCATCGATCCGCTATATCGACCAGACGGAGCTGCCCGCACGTTTTATTGTCAGTTCCTGCAGCTCGGTTGCACGCCTTGCAGAGGCTATCGTCCGGCTCGAAATCCGCGGGGCTCCCGCCCTGGGTGCCGCGGGAGGGTACGGCGTTGCCCTTGCCGCCTGCCGATCCGACAGAAATCGGGATGCGTTCTTCGAGGACGTGCGGAGCAATGCCAACCT
>JAAEEQ010000136.1 GCA_013415665.1 Methanomicrobiales archaeon | reverse complement strand
ACGGACGAAAAGGCAAACACGATCGGAATTTCATCCTCCCGCGAGAGCAGGGCTTTCAAGGGGTCCTGCAGGGCGTGCACGACAAGGAAGCAGACCGCAACCGCGGCGCCGCTGGTGGCAATCAGCGTCACCGCCTCTCTTCCCGATGCAGCGAAGAGGGCGACGAGAATGACGAGGACAATGTCTTCAAAGACCATCAGCCAGACGACGGTTTCGGCTTCGCGCAGGAAGAGTTTTTTATTCTCGATAAGGGAGGCGACCGCCATTGCCGAGCTGCTGATGTAGAACGCCGCGGCGATGATCAGGGCGTCGGCAACGGGAATGCCGAGCAGCAGCGCCGCAGCCAGCCCCAGCGGAAAATTCAGGGCGAGGTCGATGATGCCGGCACCGGCGAAGGACGACCGCCGCTCGAGGATCTGCTGCGGGCGGAGCTGCAGCCCCATGGAGAAGAGCAGGAACAGCAACCCCATCCTCGTGAGGAACGCGGAGATCTCGTCGGCGGCAACCAGCCCGAGCCCGGCCTGCCCGAGCACGATGCCGGCCCCGATATAGAAGGGAACGGGCGGAATTGCGAACCGTCTGGCAGAGACAAGCAGTACGAGACAGGCGAGAAGCGCAATGGCGATGCCCTGCATTATTTCCCCAGGATGACCTTTTCAAACGTCTGGAGCTGGTCGACGCCGCCGATCACGACGACCGTGTCGCCCTGCTCGAAGGTGAAATCGGGCGAGGGGTTGATGGTGTGCTGCTCGCCCCGTGAAACGGCGATGACGGTCGCACCGGTGCGTGACCGGATCTGCAGTTCGGCAATGCACCTGCCGGCGATGGCGTGGCCGACGATATAGGTATGGATGCTGATGCGCAGATCGGCAAGCGCCGCGAAGGCGATCTCGATGCCCTCCTCCTCTGCCTCCATGATCGCACCGGTCAGCACGCTGCCGATCCGCCGGGATTCGGGCGGCGTCAGTTCGACGGCGCATGCCTCCCCCCTGCGCCCCGGCGAGGCGTACAGCTGGATGCTCCCGTTCTCCAGATACACGATGGCAAGGGCGTCCCCGTGATCCGTTTCAAGTTCGTATTTCGTCCCGATGCCGGGGAGGGCGACCGACCGGAATGCCATGCTCAACCATCGCGGGACGGCGGCATAAAGGTGATCCCCGGCACCCCGCCAGCCGGATTCCCAACGGTTAACCGTTCCGCAGTCATACATCAGAACAGGAAGCGGGGCACGCGGGTGCGCCTGCCGGAAGAGGGGGATGGGGGATGACCGAGGAGACGATAAAAATCGGGGACATCGCACGAATGACCGGGCTTTCCGAAAAAGAGGTGCGGGCGTATGTACAGGAGTACGAAGACCTGCTGCACTACCGCCAGCTGGGCAGGATCAGGCTCTACACCCCCGCTGCCGCGGAAACCATCGCCGCGATCGCCCGCCTCGACGCCGAAGGGCACGACCGTGACGCCATCGTGCAGGAGGTTGGCGGGAAGAAGGGCAGGAAACAAACCACGGCACCACGGCGCACCGCACCCCCGCAGGCGCCGCCGTCGCGGGATCACGCCCCGGTGCGGCACGGATTGCCCGTGCAGGGCGTTTCGCCGACTGCCATGGCCGAGATGACCGCCCGGTACGAACAGCAGCAAAAACGGCTGCGTGCCCGCATCGAGGCGCAGGAGGCGGCGCTGGAGAAGGCGCGGCGGGACCTGTCAGAGGCCCGTGAGATGATCAACCGGCTTTGCGACACCGGGGATGGCCGGGCGGCGGCTACCGACGCATGGATCGAGCATTTCGATGCCCGGCTCTCCGATCTCGAAGCCGGCCAGCGCACTTCGGCCGAGAGCCTGCGGGAGTGGATCGAATACATCGAAGCGGAGCTGGCGGAGATCCGGCGCCCGCTCGCCGACCGCGTCCGCGAACGGCTCCGGTAACGGGCTTCGTTGCCCGTATCCCCGGTTCAGGGCAATTTTTTTTGGCTATTCGCCACGGCCCACGCACCCGCCATGGCAATGCACAGGTATATCCCCCGGAAGAGCGAGATAGCACCTGCAACCCATTAGGGAAGGTAGCATCGATGTATGACAGGTTTGGTCGGGGTCCCCGTCCCGGAGGAAGGGGCCCCAGAGAAATGTTTACCGTGATTTGTTCTGATTGCGGCAAAGAGTGTCAGGTGCCGTTCCGGCCCACCGAGGGCAGGCCGGTATACTGCAACGACTGTCTCCCGAAACACCGCGGCGAGCGGGGCGGAGGCGGAGGCGGCGGCCAGCGTGAGATGTACACAACCACCTGTGCCGATTGCGGCAGGGAATGCGAGGTGCCGTTCAAGCCCACCGGCGAACGGCCGGTCTATTGCCGGGATTGTCTCCCGAAACACCGGAAACCCCGGTTCTGATTTCCTTTTTTTCTCCCCGCGCGTCTGCACGGGATTTTTGCCGCCGGCCCGGTGCGCTGCCGGCAGGATTGAAAATCAGCCGGTTTTTCGCGGGATTTGCGCATCATCCGGCTTCTGCACGATGCACAAGTATATAGCCACATGAACCAATGAGTATAGGCAGAACATCTGCAAGAGCAAATCAATGTATAATAGAGGATTTGATAGGGGTTCCCGTTTCGGAGACAGGAGCCCGAGAGAAATGCACACAGTGACATGTTCCGATTGCGGAGTCGAGTGTGAAGTGCCGTTTAAACCCAGCGGAGACAGGCCCGTCTACTGTCGCGACTGTCTTCCGCAGCACCGCGGAGAACGCGGTGACCGCACCCGGAGCGACCGTGAAATGCACAAGACCACCTGCGCTGACTGCGGTGAGGAGTGCGAGGTTCCGTTTAAACCGACCGAGGGACGGCCGGTCTATTGCAGAGACTGTCTCCCGAAGCACCGGAAACCCCGGTTCTAATTTTTTTCCTTTTCGTTTCTGTTGGGATTTTTTTGGAAGAGCTGCGGCTCTGAGTGGATCGGCGGCAAAGGCCCGGACCAGCCGAAATCTTCGCTTTGCTTTCCGCCGTTTGCCCACCATGCATGGCTTTATATGCAGGCGTTCGCATCCCTCTGCATGAGAACATACCCGATTTGTATTATTGTCGCACTCCTGCTCATTTCGATCCTCGGCGCCGGCTGCACGGAACAGGCCGGCGAGCCCCCGGATACCGCCGTCGTCACCCAGCCGGCCCCGACGGCCCGGCAATCCCCCGAAGCGATGGTGGCATTCGTCCAGATAGCCTACGAATATGCCATGGTAAACGGAAAAGATGCCGCTCTCAGTGAATTCAACAACCCGGACGGCAGGTTCGCGGAGGGCGAACTCTATATCTTTGCCTACGATCTGACGGGCACCACCCTTGCCCTTCCCTACCAGCCGGATCTCCTTGGTACGAGCCGCTGGAATGCTACCGACGCGAACGGCACAGCATTCATCCAGGAGATCATCGGAACTGCAGAGTCCGGCGGGGGATTTGTCCGTTACCATTACCCTGACCCGGCGGAGAACTTCACGGTCAGGCCAAAGATCAGCTACGTCATGATGGTGGACGGGGAGTATGTCATCGGGTCGGGCATCTATGGTGCAGACGAAGATGATCCGCTCATCAGGGTGGGAGGAGATCCGGCGGTGAGGGAGGAGATGAAGGTCTTCGTCGAAGACGCGGTCGCATATGCCCGTGAGCACGGAAGGGCCGAAGCCCTTGCAGAGTTTAATGACCCGGACGGGACGTTTGTCAGCCGCGAGCGCTACATCTATGCCTTCGATACCCGGGGGACGACCCTGGCCCTTCCCCACCAGCCGCAGCTCATCGGGACCGACCTTTCGGGCCTCCGGGATCCCTTCGG
>JAAEEQ010000135.1 GCA_013415665.1 Methanomicrobiales archaeon | reverse complement strand
CGATGTGGTTGCCGTGGGTGAAATCGCTCACCGCCGCCGGGCTCCCGCCGGTGTACCCGAGCAGGTTCACCGCTCCGGCGACGACGGACGGGGGAAACACCCGGGCGGCGCCGAGGCCGATGGGCAGTTTGTAGGCGTCCCCGGCGGGCATGAAGGGCAGCTCTGCCGAGAAGAGAACGGGCGAGAGCTCGATCGTCATGACTTCGTCCGTGAGGAACGCCTCCATGCCGATGGCAAGGATCTGGTTCAGTTTGGCAAGCACGGAGGCGGGCAGGTGGTATTGGTTGTCCAGCTCCACGTCGTCGACCGTCGCAAACGTGCACTCCACCGAAAACTGCCGTGTTGCGGGGTCGAATTCCGGTATGGCGGCGATGGTAAACTGCGCTTCAAGATCGAATTCGATCGCCCCGAGCACGGTAAAGACGGCCTCGCCGCGGACGGTGATCTGCAGTTCGCCGGCATCCGTGACCGCAAAGACCGGTTCCCGTGCGAGTGAAACCCGGTACCCGATATCCATGAACTCCTCGAGATCGTCCGGCACATCCGGGACGGGGAGGGTGTACACGCCCTCGAAGGCGGGGAACTTCCCGAGGCAGTAGGCGATTTTCAGGAACGAATTGAGGAGGTCCTCATGCAGCTCCATGACAACGTCAAAGCCGCCGGTGTTCATGGCTCTCCCTCCCGGGGTGCTGTGGTCACGGCGCCGCTTTCCCGGTCGATGGTCGCCCTGACCTTCAGGGGCTCTCCGCGCCGGATCATGCGGTAGTAAGGCTTTCTGCTGTCGGGGAGTCCGTCCATGACCGAGCGGGTGTCGGCGGTTATCCGGGCATGCCACTGGTCGCTGACTCTCTGGAGGAACGCGTCGTCGATGACGATGCCTTCCTCCTCAAGCGTTCCTGCAAGATCCTCCTCCAGCCTGCGCTGCAGGTCCGGGCTCGCTTTCCCGCGGGCTTTTATGTCCCTGACGGGTTCGAAATCAAAGCGTTTGAGCCGTTCTGCATCAATACGAAATTTCCGGTTCACGCATCCTACCTCCAGGTACTCTGTGCGGTGACTCCGCCGCTGCCCATATAAAGATATCCCGCGATCCCTGGCATTCCGGAGAGGGCTGGAGGACATCGAACGGGATGCCCCCGGAGCGGACAGGTTCGCCTCCCGCAAACGGCACCATTAAAATATTCCCGTCAAAACCATCACACGAACATGCAGGAGGAGATCGTCACCCGGATACGGCAGGACCTTGCCGCGAATGCAGACGAAACGGTGCGGGAGAGTTCCCGCCGCTTTTTCAAGGAGGAGGTGCGGTCCTGGGGCCTGAAGGCCGCGGCGGTCAGGGCCATCGCACAGCAGTATTTCCGCGAAATCAAAAACCGTGACAAGGAGGAGATCTTTGCCATCTGCGAAGAGCTGCTGGAGGCCGGCTCTTTCGAGGAGGCGGCAATCGCCTACGACTGGGCCGACCGGATAAACCGGCGATTCGAACCGGACGATTTTGCCGTGCTCGAACGGTGGCTTGCGACGTATGTTTCGAACTGGGCGGCGTGCGATACCCTCTGCAACCATGCGATCGGGTCCTTCCTCGAGCGGTATCCGGCGTTCCTTTCCCGGCTGAAGGACTGGGCCCGGTCGGAGAACCGGTGGGTCCGGCGGGGCGCCGCCGTGTCGCTCGTACTACCGGCCCGGAAAGGGCTGTTCCTTGACGATATCTTCGAGGTCGCGGATCTGCTGCTGCAGGATCCCGAGGACCTGGTGCAGAAGGGCTACGGCTGGATGCTGAAAGAAGCGGGCAAGAGCCACCCCGATGCGGTCTTTGCCTACGTGATGCGCCGGAAACACGAGATGCCCCGGACGGCGCTCCGGTACGCCATCGAGAAGATGCCGGCGGAACGGAAGAGACTCGCGATGGAGAAATAAGGAAAGGTGTCCCCGGACAAAACATAAATAATCCACCGTGGATAGGGGTATGACGTCACGGCACCATGACCGGATGGGGCAAGGAGGGGATGATGCTTCGCACGATGGATTTCCCGAATGAGACGCGGTGGCATATCGCAACGCGTGCGCTTTCCCGGATGATCATTGCAGCAGGCAGGGAGGCCCGGGAACGCAAAGAAATTCCCGACGCTTTTTATGCACTGGGAGACGAGATCGGCCGGATTGCGGGCGATCACCGCATGCCGAGGGGGAATGCGGGGGAGATCATCCAGGCGCTCGGCGTGATCTCGGTCATGCTCTTCGGCCCGGCGTTCGAGACCCCGTACATCGAGGGATATTCCGAAGAGGCGGTCATCCGGCTGACTCGCTGCCCGCTGTACAGCGAGGAGTACCGGGAGCACGCCGATCCCGAGACCATCCGCGCAGCATGCTGCGCCTACCTGGTGACCGCCATCGAGGCGTTGAATCCTGATTTCTCCCTTTCTGTGCCGTTTTCACGGTGCGCGGGCGAGGATTTCTGCGAGATAATCATCGAGCGGAAGCCCCGGTGAGCGGACGGCTGCGCCTGCAGGCCGGGCCTGCAGCCGTTGCAGGCATCCCGCACCGTGGCAATCATTTTATGCTGTCCTGCCCTGCATGTCATTGCAGGGAACTCCCATGATATCCACGATTCTCGTCGGCATCGACGGGTCGCCGTTTGCCGAGCAGGCCCTCCGGATGGCGCTGGAATGGGCGAAGGGCTGGTCCGCCGCCGTGCATGCAATCTTTGTCATGCGGCCGGAGGATCTTCCCGGCCTGCCCTCATCGTCCGCGGTCTACGAGGGCAGGGACACCAGCCTCGCCTTCGTCTCCCGCATCCTGGAAAGCGAAGGCGCCGAGGTCGAACAGCGGGTGCAGGAAATTGCCGGCAGGTATGCATGGCCGGTTGCCATGCACAAGGAGGTCGGCGATCCCGCCCGGGAAATCATCGCGTGCGCAAAAAAGGTTCGGGCGGACCTCATCGTCGTCGGCTCACGCGGCACGGGGACGTTCGAACGGTTCTTCCTCGGCAGCGTCAGCTCGTACGTGGTGGAGCACAGCCCGGTCTCCGCGGTCGTGGTCAAGGAGAAGGGCAAGAGCGGCTGACCAACGCGGCAAAGCCGGAGCGGGACGCACAGGCCCCGGAATATTCCGCAACGGCTGTTTTTCCGGTGCCCAGCACCGGCCCCTTCCGCCGGCACCCGGTCTCTGCAACGCCATCGGCGGTGCCAAACGGCTGCCTTTAATAATCGCGCCGCCCACCCTTCGGCATGGCCGCACCCCCCGGTCCCCGCCCAGAGAGCGACCACCCGGCGATCGGGAGCATCGCGTGGATCGCCGCCGGGATGGACGTTTCCACGGTGGCCCTCATTGCCACCAACATGGGCGTGCTCGTCCTCGCCCTGTACCAGCAGTGGGAGATCGGCCCCGTCATCTGGATCTACTGGTCGCAGAGCGTGATCATCGGCTTTTTCCAGTTTTTCAAGATCCTCAGCCTGAGAAATTTCACCACCGACGATATCCGGATGAACGGTGCCCCGGTGGAGCCGACGCGGGGCACCCAGTGGCGCCTCGCCCTGTTCTTCGCCGTCCACTACGGCATTTTCCACTTCGTGTACTTCGTGTTCCTGGTACTGGCGGTCCCGCCGGGCCCGCAGGCTACGGACCTCATCGTCTCCGGGGCGGCCCTGTTCTTCCTCAACCACGCCCTTTCCTTCGCCATCAACTACCGGCGGGACGCACAACGCCTGCAGAGCCTCAGCCGGGTCGTCGCCATCCCCTACGCCCGGATCATTCCCATGCACCTCGCCGTCGTCTTCAGTTTTTTGTTCTTCAGCGGCTTCGGCCTGGTGCTGTTCATGCTGCTCAAGACGGCGGCCGATACGGTGATGCACATTGCCGAGCATGCGGCGTGGTGAAATGCGGAGAATGAG